>LNFJ01000029.1 GCA_001464625.1 Bacteroidia bacterium Ga0077558
GATGTACTGCTTTGCCTGGCTGATGATGGGAGGGTTCTTTAATTTACTTTTTAATCCAGTGTATTTATCCTTTATCTCTGCAAGATTTGCTTTTGCCTTTAACGAATCTTTAGTGGCGAGTAGTTTGTTATAAATTTTTTCTTCCTGTTGTTGCAACCTATCCAGCACTTTCATGCTTTTGGCAGTCAGTTTGTCTTCAAGTTTCTTTGCTTTTTCGCCAACTGCATTTGCATATTGCTGCGGGTCAAGTTTGCCGAGTAGGGTATCAATACGGGATTGAGAATAAGAGAATGAAGTACCTAACAAGATAAAGGCAATACTACTTAGTATCGCTCTGCATATACCCTTTAGGTGGTTTGGTTTTCTCATTAACAGGTTTGGGTGTTGGTTTATCAGTTCTATTTTACTTGGCAACTGAACTATACAAATTGCTGCACAAGGTTTTGCTTTCTTAATTATTGTATTGTTAATACACAGTTCACACAATTATCCTGTTCCGTTATGCTTACTAACGACTATACCTATACCCCTGTGCTATCACAATAACTGCACCTGGGGTTTACTATATTTTCTCTACTGTTAATTGTTACTGCAAGAACCCGGCAGTAATCATCTTTATGTTTCAAAGGGGGTATATAAAAAGAAACCTATTTAATTATCGCTTGTCCGAATCTGAAAACGAATATGTGCTTTTATCTGGTACCAAACAATACCACTTTAGTGGTATATTTTTGGCACGGTTGTTCGTACTGCGCGAAACCCCGTTTACATTTACTCAAGAGTTGTTTCTTTTTCAATAGTACTACTTCTTTATTATTTTCTATTGCGGTTACTACGGTATTTCTATCCGTATTTACCGCAATCTGTTTCTTCTGATAAATAACTATCACAAGTTTACAGCGGCTTATTTATTATCCCATCAAGAAAAAACATTTTATTTTGTTTTTTCCTGATGGCCAATTGAGTTATTTTATTTATAAGTGTTACTACTTATTTATTTATACCTCTTACTATCTAATTCCAAAATCATAAACCTTATGTGTTTGTCCGCCATACATAGATGATGCGGCAAACATGAAGCAATACTCGCCTTTTGAAAGGGTTGCTGATGGGTATACTTCATACACTCCTTTTTTTATTTTCTTGCTAATAAATGAAACTTTGAGTTCATCATCTATTCCTACATCGGATTTTACATTATTCTCCTTCCCTACCACTATCTCACGGCTGTTTTTATTGACCGTTAACTTGACCAGGAAAAATTCATTTGGACTTTGTACCGTTGACAATATACTGTTGCTGTTACTAAAGCCTCCGGTTGTGCTATCAAAGACAAAGAGAAATACGGGTCTGTCCTGTTGAAACTTTATACTTGCCTCTTTACCACTTAATGAAGCCCGTTGTTTGGCATTGAATAAGCCGGTAACTGAACGCTTTAATGTTTCTCCCAAGCCGCCGGATTTTTGATTCGTTAATATGGACGGGTCAAAATCAACATATTTGTTTTCTATTGAATCCATATAGTATAGACCGGAACTGTTGGGCATCGGTATTCCGGTATAGATATTATTATCAGCATTATTATTTGCTACAGGGTTGTTTGTCTTAGTTAGCATGGCGGCTATTACTTCATCAGCTACTCTTTCTTTCTTTAGTGCTATCAATCCTTCTGTGGAAAGATCAAAAGAACAAGGTGATGTCTGGATTTTGGAAATCAATACTTCCTTGCCAAGCCCGGCTTTATGCAGTGCTATAATTGTCTGATTGGTTACTGTTTCTGTCTGTTGGCCGTAACTGTATAGCACAGATAGCAATGCCAGCATTAGTATGATGTACTTCATATATACTCTTTTGATTAGGGAAATTGATATTGTACCTGCGGGAATATTGAACTTCTTCCCTCTACCACTACTTTTCCATTTACAGAAATTTTCATAATTGCATCGGCAGCAGGATTTGTTCCATCAGGATAGGCTTGTAAGGTGACTACCGTTAAATCATTGTCATTTTTGAAACTGTATCGCCAGTTATTAGGGGCACTGGTAATACCGACAACTGTGGCATCTTTATCAAGATATGCCCCATGCCAGGAAGTGGAACTGATGAGCGATACTTCATACGTTACTTCATCTGCCTGCTTTTCTTTTGTACAGGAACTGAGGCATAGACTAACGATGAAGACATAAACAATAAGCCGTTTCATACAACATTGTTTTAGGTTAAAAAATAATTGTGAAAAGGCCAGCTCAAATGACTTAGGGACTTCTCTGGTTTGGCTAAAATATAAAATGTTGGTAGTTCTACCAACATTAATTTTTCCTTATTACCGGACATTGTGTTGACAGATTGACCAACATGAAGGATAGAGATAAAAAAAGGCTGAAAAAATTTGCGGCTCAGCTTACAAAACTCCGGAAGAAAAAGGGGCTAAGCCAACGGGAGCTATCATCCCGCTGTGATGTTGACTATGGCAAAATCAGCAAACTGGAGAATAATAAAGCTAATCTTACCCTTACTACACTTCTTGAACTGGCAGAAGGGCTTGAAGTACATCCAAAAGAACTTTTAGATATTGATTTTGATTAAATACCTTTTATTGGCCTGTAAACAACGTATTAGTTTGTTTGTCTTTTAGCTTTTCTTGTCTTCGTGACATTTCGATTTCCACTTCCTCTTTTCTTTTTGCATATGAATTCCTTGAAGAGATAATTATGTCAGTTCTGTTAAATGACTGCTTTTCTTTCAGAGGTAGCGTTATAGCACTGAATGGTTTTGAGGTAGTGCCATCAATCAATAATTTAATATAAATGTGGTATCGGGGTAAATTTATTAAATCTGTTTCTGTAAAGATTGGAAAGAATTCTTCGGCCAATACCCTGGCATCTGCTGCTCCAATACGAAATGTAACCAGTGTTCCAACATTGCCGATAATAGATTGACGAATCTCTTCAGGTAACTGGTCAATAAACTGGTGCGTCAAAAATAGTGACAAGCCATACTTTCTGGATTCAGAAAGTATATCTGCAAATGACTTGGTGATGAAGGAATGTACTTCGTCAATGTAGAGATAAAATGGTGTCCGTGTATGGGTGGGCCTGGTTGCTCTTCCTAAAGATGCTGTTTGAAACTGTGTCACTAGTAGCGATCCTAATAACTGTGTCCCGGCTTCACCTAAAACACCTTTTGAGAGATTAGCAATAAATATCTTTTTTGTATTCATTATCCCACTTATGCTAATGGTTGACTTTTGTTGACCTAGTATGTTTCTGATTATTGGGTGGGCGGTAAATAAACCAACCTTATTAACTATCGGTGCTATAAATTCATTTTTCAATTGTGGTGATAGTGGCTCGAACTCCTTCTGCCAAAAGTCTAGTATAGATACTACTGGTACTGCATACAATACCTTCTTTCTGAATTCATAATTGGTGAGCATAGGTACAATATCAAGTAAGGTGCTTTCTGAATAATACGATAAGGATAACAGGGTATTGCGAAGTATATGTTCTAGCCTTGGTCCCCAGGAATCAGCCCAGAGCTTCTTTAGAGTAGTGACAATTGTTGCCGCTACTAAATATCTGTCTTGTTCCTGTACATCATATAGAGGATTAAATGCAATAGGGTATTCAGTATCTCCGGCATTGAAATAGATAACATCTTTTATTCTTTCTTTAGGAATGTAGTTAAGTATCTCTTCTGCTAAGTCTCCGTGTGGGTCGATAATACCAACTCCTTTACCTTGTTCAATATCAGCTATAGCCATATTGAGTAACAATGTTGACTTACCTACACCGGTTTTTCCAAGGCAATAGATATGGCCAAGACGGTCTTGCTCCTTGATACCAAAAACTCGGTTTTGATTTCTCCAGTTGGTGATACCGATGGGGGTGATGGAAGACATCCATCAAGCTTATCGAATTTCCGGATGGAAAATAAGAGAGGGGTTTTTGACTTTGAAGCAAAATTCCCTGTCTTATTTAAATTGTCTTTTTGATTGAAAATAAGGTAATAAATGAAATCATATAATCATATTCAATTACAATTACCTGATGAAAAACGCCTTTTCTC
>LNFJ01000030.1 GCA_001464625.1 Bacteroidia bacterium Ga0077558
ATGATAGTGCGATGAAGCCTTAATCGGTTTTTACCCGTTTACTCCCGAAGCTAAACGTGTAAAAACGTTTGCACACGGATAATATTTGCTATATTCATTGGCTGAAACCCTTGCTATGACTGCATTAGATACAAAAAACTGCCTTGCCTGCAGCAAAACAATAAAAGGCCGTGCTGATAAAAAATTTTGCGACGATTATTGCCGCAACAACTACAACAATCTTCAAAAAGCAAAGGGTAGTCACAGCAGTTTGGTAAGAAATATCAACAATGCATTATTAAAAAACAGGAAAGTGCTGGAGGCTATATTGCCCGAGAATGAGGAAACAGCAAAAGCAAATAAAGACAAATTGCAGCGGCTGGGCTTTCAGTTTAAATACCTCACACATATTTATACTACCAAAACCGGTAAGACTTATTACTACTGTTATGATTATGGATACCTGCCGCTTGACAATGATTGGTTCCTGATCGTAAAAAAGAAAGAAGAATAGAGAATCAAAAAGGCCATTCCCTTTTCAGAAAATGGCCGAGTGGTGAATCTTCATTACAACTCTTTAGTCTTTTCTTCTCCCGTTACCTTTTAACATAGCTACCAGCAATAGAATAAAAACAGCTCCGCCTACTACCCATACCCAAGGCTGCTGATACCAGGTGCTATTATCTCCCTTATTCACATCTATATCAATATCCAATTTCTTATCATCCTGCGCCAGCAAATAAAAAGATGAAATAATTCCAAGCATAAGAAAGCTGATTTTCTTGTTTGCCCATTGTTTCATACAAATTGTATTTAGGTTTATAGATATAAATGTGAATTCCGTGCCAATCGGTTTTAGTAGAAAACAGGCCATCATATTACCTAAATTGGATGAGTGCTGGGGTGTATTGTGGATTTTACTACCCGCAATGAACTGATTATCGTTTCCTCTATGATCAAAAAACAAAAGACACTATTACATTTGCAACATGCCAAAACCTATTATTTGTATCGGCGCTGCGCTGGTTGATGAATTGTTCCATACTACAACAGAATTATTGCTCTCCACTACAACGGATGCTACCATAACTAAAACCGCCGGTGGTGTAAGTCGCAATATTGCTCACCAATTAGCTTTATTGGGCGTACCAGTTCAGTTAATAACAGCTGTTGGAAACGATAGTGATGGCGACTGGTTAAAACAGGTTTGTACTTCGGCTGGGGTTAAACTGGATGCAACAATTACCCGGACAGGACTCTCCGGAAAATATACCGGTATACTAAATCCAGATGGCTCACTCTACACAGCATTTCTTACCAATGCTGCCAATCATTTAATAACGCCACAGCATTTAGAAAAACATATTGACTTATTGAAAACAGCTTCTTATATATTAGCCGATGCCAATATCAATGTAGATACTGCCGAATGGATATTAAATTTTAGTTGCGAAACAGGAATTCCCTTTGTAATTGAACCTGTTTCTGTTCCTCCTGCAAGAAAATATAAAAATGCAAATCTTAACGGATTGCATATGATCACCCCAAATGAAGATGAACTACCGGTGCTTTGTTCTGATAAAGCCTTCTTTACACAGCAACAAGTAGAGGAATTGTTGAACCGTGGCGTAAATAATATCTGGCTACATAATGGCAAACATGGTTCTGCACTTTACACTAAAGAAAAATCCATCAGCCTGAATGCTCCTTCCATTAATGTAGTTGATTGCACCGGAGCCGGCGATGGCTCATTGTCTGGTTTCATACTAGGCAAGCATTTGGGCAAAACAGATATTGATTGTATGAAACTGGCACATACACTTTCAGCTGAAATATTGCAGGTCAATGGTGCTATTGCCACCCATTTAAACCAGGATAAACTGCTGCAACTTGTCACCCATTATTATCCGGATTAATGAACTCTTATCTTTCCATACACCCTGAAGTACAAGAAGCATTAACAAACGGTAAGCCTGTTGTTGCTTTAGAGTCTACCATTATCTCTCATGGTATGCCTTATCCAAAGAATGTGGAAACGGCATTGGCGGTAGAACAAGTAGTAAGAGATAATGGGGCAGTGCCTGCAACGATTGCCATATTCAACAGTAGTTGTTATGTGGGACTGACCAATGAAGAACTGGAATACTTTGGTAAAGCCAAAGATGTATGGAAAGTTAGTTTGCGGGATATGCCCTATGTGATCAGTCAAAATTTATATGGAGCAACAACGGTGGCCGCTACGATGCGGATTGCATCTATGGCGGGCATAAAAGTTTTTGTAACCGGCGGCATTGGGGGGGTGCATCGGGATGCAGAAAAAACAATGGATATTTCTGCTGACCTTACAGAGATGGGACAAACATCCGTTGCCATTGTATCTGCCGGAGTAAAATCAATTTTAGACATTGGATTAACGTTGGAATATTTAGAAACAATGGGAATACCTGTTGTTACCTACGGACAAGATGAGTTTCCGAGTTTCTATTCCCGCAAAAGTGGATTTACTTCTCCGCTGCGATTGGATACAGCCAAGGAAATTGCTGCGCTGCTTGATACCAAATGGAAGCTGGAATTAAATGGAGCCGTACTAATTGCCAATCCTGTTCCTGCTAAATATGAAATTGCTTCCGCTGAAATGGAAGTTCATATTCAACAAGCATTGAATGCAGCGAAAGAGAAAAACATTAGTGGCAAAAATGTAACGCCATTTCTATTACAATATATTGCCGAGCATACAAAAGGTGAAAGCCTGGAAGCTAACATCGCATTAATAAAACACAATGCGAAAGTGGGCGCAGAGGTAGCTGTTAATTTCGCTTCTTTAATAAATTAGATTTTTATCTCCACCACTTTATCTTCTTTTCTACTCTTTTCCGCCGCAAAACACATTACATGACTTTCAATAGAAGCATCGATGGTCGAAGACAGCAATGAAGCGTCTTGCTTGGATACTGCCTGGACCCAATCAGCAGCTAATCTCCAATCACCACCGCCATGTCCCTGGTTCTTATAATTTTCCTGATCCAGTGCTTTTGATTCGTAGGTTTTTGTTTCCCCGGTACGAAAATCATGGATTGTAAATTTATTCATATCCCCCTCAATAAAACCCATGCTTCCCATTACTCTTGTACGACGCCCACCCCATGGAGTAAAAGCTTCCATACTAAAACTGGCTGTTACTCCATCTTCAAATAAAATATTACTTACATAATGATCGCATTGGTCATTCTCCATTTTATAAACACAGCGGCCGTAGTTGGTAGTTTTTAAATAATTCAAAATGGCATCGCCTTGTTTTTCTTTTTCTTCCGGTAAATCAAATACATAGGTCCCACTGCGTTTGCGATGATAAATTTTCAGTGCTGAGTATGGGCAGGTGCTTTCAACAGCACAACCATCTGCACAGCGTTCAGTACTTCCTGCCGGTGCATTTTCTTTGCGAAACCATTTTAAATTTCCAAAAGCCTGTATCTTTTTTGATTCTTTTCCCAACATCCATTTGATGATATCCAGATCATGACAAGACTTTGCTAAAATGATCGGTGTTGTTTTTTTACTGTTATGCCAATTGCCCCGAACATAAGAATGGCTCATATGAATATGTTCGATTGGCTCAAAGTGTTGCATACTTACCACTTCGCCGATAGAACCGTTTTGAATCAACTCTCTCAACTTTATAAAATATGGCGCATAACGAAGCACATGGCATACGGCTACGATTCGTCCCGTTTTGTTTGCTAACGCCAATATATCTCTGCACTCTTGTTCTGATGGAGAAATTGGTTTTTCCAACAACACATCGTACCCCATTTTTAATGCCGCCATACAAGGACCATAATGTAAGTAGTCGGGTGTGGTAATGATAATCGCATCTGCAAATTTTGGTCGCTTAAAAACATCTTCCCAGGTGTTGAAGCGATTTTCAGCAACTATATTGTGCTTCTTACAGTATCGTTCATTGCGAATAACAATTGGTTCTGCCACTCCTACAATATCTAACTGATCAGGAAATTCTACTGCAAAACCTCCATACACATTGCCTCTTGAGCCGGCTCCTAATGTAATAGCCGTTACAGCTTTTGCCAAAGGTTGATGCTCCGTATTTTCCGGAAGCAGCAAGGGTTCTCCATTTTCATTGGTTGCCCAGGAAGAAAATGGGAAGAAGGTACCACCCACTGTAATTCCAAAAAGTTTTAACGCATTGCGACGGGAGAATTTTGAGTCCATGGTGTAGGGTTTGTTAGAGGACAATTTAAGAAATAAAACAAGGCTTTGTAAACCAAACAGGCATTCATCTCCAAAAACAAAAAACCCTCCCGAAATAATCGGGAAGGTCTTAAGTGGTGTGGGCCGGGGTTGAACCGGCGACACATGGATTTTCAGTCCATTGCTCTACCAACTGAGCTACCGCACCATTCCTGAAACACATTGACTTGGGTAAGTGGAAGCCTATCCTCGCTTTTGTGCTTCGGGGCTGCAAATATAGAGGGAATTCACATAAAATCCACAATTACAGCCCATAAAGTTTGAGTTTAAAGCCATTTTTAATAAGTCACATATACGCTACCGGGATTTAGAATTTACTTCCCTACATCCCGTATTCACTTAAAAACTTGATACGCATAATTTTTAACTGCTCCCAGTTAAAATTATAGTCGGAGAGCTCTTCCTGTGCCACCTGCAATGAAGAAGTTTCGCAGCTCTTGAAATACTCTATTATTTCATCCTGGTCGTCTTCGTCCAGCATTTCATCTATGGCGTAAGTGAGATTGAGTTTTGTTCCGCTGGCTGCAATGGTTTCCATTTCTTCCAGCATTTCATCCATTCTCCAACCTTTATTTTTAGCAATGGTTTCGAGAGAAACCTTCTTATCGGTATTTTGGATAATGTAAACTTTGTTGCCGCTCTTGTTCACCACACTTTTCATTACAAAATCATCCGGTCTTTCAATATTGTTCTCTTCAACATAGCGTTGAATTAATTCAACAAAAGGTTTTCCGTATTTAATTGCCTTGCCTTTACTAACTCCCTGGCATTTTTCTAATCCTTCCATGGTAATAGGATAGAAGGTGGCCATATCCTGTAAAGATGATTCAAGAAATATAACAAATGGCGGAAGATTTTTTTTCTTGGCTTCTTTTTGGCGAAGCTCCATCAACATTTCAACCAACTTTTCATCTAAAGCTGCGCCACCAGTTGTTTCGGTTGTTTCTTCATCATCTGCATTCGCATCATCATACAATTTGTTCAAAACGATTTGGAATGATTTCGGCTTTTTTAAAAATGCCTCTGCCTTCTTAGTGAATTTCAACACACCATACTCTTCGATATCCTTTGTCAACAATCCTTCTAATATTAATTGTCGTAGCAGTGAATTCCAGAAATGATTATCCCTGTCATTACCACTTGCAAATGCCGCTAACACATCATGACGGAACATTTGTATTTGTGGCGTAAGCTTACCGCTGATAATTTGTACTACATAGTCCGTGGCAAAACGTTCATCCAACTCCTTAATAGCTTTTAAGGCAATCACTACGTCGTCCTTCGCTTCTATTCTTTCCTTTGGATGTTTGCAGTTATCGCATTGCCCGCAATTTTCTTTTTCGTACTCTTCGCCGAAATAACTCATTAAAATCTTACGGCGGCAAACTCCTGTTTCTGCAAAAGCAACAGTTTCATTTATCAGCTGTGCTCCCACTTCTCTTTCACTAAGTGGCTTATCCCGCATCAGGTGTTCAAGTTTGCTTACATCTTTGTGTGAGTAATAGAGTACACATTTTCCTTCTAATCCATCTCTGCCGGCACGGCCGGTCTCCTGGTAATAATTTTCAATAGACTTAGGAATATTATAATGAATAACAAAGCGGATGTCTGGCTTGTCGATACCCATACCAAAGGCAATGGTGGCACAAATCACTTGCACATCTTCCCCCAAAAACTGGTCTTGTCGTGCTGCTCTTACTTTACTATCTAATCCTGCATGGTATGCTACTGCTTTAACTCCGTTGGCATTTAAAATATCCGACAACTCTTCTGTTGTTTTTCTATTTAGGGTATAAATAATGCCACTTTTCTTCTTCATGCTTTTGATGAAGCGAACAATATTTTCATCAGTCTGCGATTTCTTAATTTTTGGTAATACTTCGTAATAAAGATTAGCCCGGTTAAATGATGAGATAAAAATATTCGGCTTACGCAAATCCAGGTTCTTTTCAATATCACTCTGCACTTTTGGGGTAGCTGTTGCTGTTAATGCAATAACCGGTGCATCAGGATTTATTTGTATCATCATTTCCCGCAGTCTTCTGTACTCCGGACGAAAATCATGTCCCCACTCTGAAATACAGTGTGCTTCGTCTACTGCAAAGAAAGAAATTTTTAAATCGGAGAAAAATTCAAGGTTCTCCTGCTTGGTCATTGTTTCAGGAGCAACATAAAGCATTTTTGTTTTGCCCGAAAGCAAATCATCATGCACTTCTTTTATTTCTTTTTTATTAAGTGTGGAATTAAGAAAGTGAGCCACTTCGTCATTGCTGCTGTATCCACGAACCAGATCAACCTGGTTTTTCATTAATGCAATTAAAGGCGAAACGATCAAAGCCACGCCTTCACTAACCATTGCCGGTAGTTGATAACAAAGACTTTTACCTCCGCCTGTTGGCATGATAACGAATGTATCATGGCCGGCCAATAAAGATTCGATTGCTTTTTCCTGTGTGCCTTTGAATTTGTCAAACCCAAAATGCTCTTGCAATGCTTTATGCAAGTCAAAACGCTTTGTAGGCGCAACTGATTCCTTTGCTTTTACCGCTTTAACGGTTTTAGTTGGATTGGATTTGGTTGTTGCCTTCTTCACTGTTGATGTTCCCATTACTCATTTATTTCTTTCATTCCGAAAATTCCGGAGCTACTGTAGCCTATTGTTTAAGATACTTCTTTTTACCCGAATGGAGTTTACCGGGTAAACATATTTTTTCACATGGTATAAAATCGCCGGATAACTAAGTGTTTTTTCTATCTGAATGGCGGGTAGATGCTTATAGATGAAAAACAAGAGGCAAGTATTCTTGTTGCACAAAACTGCACCCGTCAAAAAGAGGATGGCAAATTTATGCTATTTTATCGGCTGTCGAAAGGAGAATCAGTTAAAATTCAAGTACAACGATTGCATAACAGACACTTCATTGCAAAAACTCTAAATTTGCCGCCGTTACCGGTTGTTGTGTTCGGCTCCTGGGCTTGAATTGGAATGAGTCAACCGGAGATTTACAAATAATATATGCCGCTTTCAATAAAACAGGTTGCTCTCAGAACGATTGAATTAGAAGCCCGGTCCGTTGCTGGACTCGCCTCATTCATCAATGACGATTTTGAAAAATCTGTAAACGCTATTGCTGCCTGTAAAGGCCGTGTAGTTGTTAGTGGTATTGGCAAAAGTGCCGTTATTGCACAAAAAATAGTTGCCACCTTCAATTCAACCGGCACTCCCTCTGTTTTTATGCATGCTGCAGATGCTATTCATGGAGACTTGGGGATGGTGCAACAAGATGATATAGTTATTGTAATAAGTAAAAGCGGTGAAAGCCCGGAGATTAAAGTACTGGTGCCGCTGGTAAGAAATTTTGGTAATATATTAATTGGAATGGTTGGAAGCATTGACTCCTACCTCGCCAAAAACGCAACCATTATATTAAACACTACAGTTGAACAAGAAGCTTGTCCCAACAATCTTGCTCCAACCACCAGCACTACGGCGCAGTTAGTAATGGGTGATGCGCTGGCTGTTTGCCTGATGGAGTTAAAGGGCTTTCAAACAGATGACTTTGCTAAATTTCACCCGGGTGGGATGTTGGGCAAAAAATTATACTTAAGGGTTGCTGATTTATATGAAGAGAACGAGAAGCCAAAGGTTTTGTCTGGACAATCACTAAAAGAAGTGATTGTAGAAATGACCAAAAAAAGATTGGGTATAACAGCGGTGGTAAACAAGGAAAATGATTTACTCGGCATCATTACCGATGGCGACCTGAGAAGAATGCTGGAAAAGAACACCGCTATTGATAAAATTATAGCGGACGATATAATGACAAAAAGCCCACAATCAATAGGGCCGGATGAAATGGCGGTTGCTGCGCTGGAATTGTTGCGGAAGAAAGGAATATCGCAGCTGGCAGTTATGGAAAGCGGAAAGTATTTAGGAATTATTCATTTACATGATTTAATAAGAGAGGGATTGATATAAAACCTGGTGAATAATGAATGAGTCTTTATCATTCACTATTTGCCACTCACTATTCACCATGAACAAACATCACTACGTAGCAATAATGGCCGGGGGTATCGGTAGCCGGTTTTGGCCGATGAGCCGTACGGCTTATCCCAAACAATTCTTAGATATACTTGGTATTGGCAAAACCCTGATTCAGCAAACATTTGAACGCTACAGTAAACTGGTTCCAAAAGAAAACATTTACATAGTAACCGCCCAGGAATATGTTGGACTGGTAAAAAAACAACTGCCCGATTTACCCGAAGAAAATATTGTAGCTGAGCCCTCCAGGAAAAACACTGCACCCTGCATTGCCTATATCGCTTTTAAACTTATTAAGAAAGATCCTAAAGCTTTAATGATTGCAGCACCTGCTGATAATCTAATTCTTGAAACAGATGAATTTGTAAAAACAGCCAAAAAGGCTTTTGATTTTGTGGACCATATCAATGCGCTGGTTACTATTGGAGTAACGCCAACTTATCCAAACACCGGCTATGGCTATATACAGCATGAAACTGCCGAAGCTGCGCCTGCTGTATATAAAGTAAAAACTTTTACCGAAAAACCTAATATTGATATTGCGAAAGCTTTCATCTCAAGCGGTGATTTTTTATGGAATGCCGGCATCTTTACCTGGAAAGTAAAAAACATTTTAAAAGCTCTTGAAAAGCTTGAACCTGAATTGTATGAATTATTTGCGGCAGAAAAAGACCGTTTTAATACTGCCGAAGAGAAAGAAGCGATTGAAAGCATTTATCCGCAATGCACCAATATCTCTATTGATTTTGCGGTAATGGAAAAAGCAGACAATGTATTTGTTATACCCGCCTCTTTTTCCTGGAGCGATCTGGGAACCTGGAACAGTGCCTGGGACAATAAAGACAAGGATTATTTTGGCAATGCAGTAGTTGGAAAAAATGTAATGGTGGTGGATGCCAATAATTGTATGGTACATGTTCCTGACAATAAACTGGTGTTGTTGCAAGGGCTAAAAGACTATATTATAGTTGATACCAAGGATGTGTTGCTGATTTGCAAAAAAGATAAAGAGCAGGAAATAAAAGAATATGTGGCGGAAGTAAAGCGGAACAAAGGTGACAAGTTCCTTTAACGGATAAAAATTACCTAAAAGTGGTAGCCCCGGTTTGTCCGGGGTTTTTTACTTTTATAGACAAACATTTTTATGGCTGCGCTACCAATCAATAATATTCTCTTTCTTGATATTGAAACCGTGCCACAATATCCAGACTACACCCAATTGCCCGAAGATTGGAAACAATTATGGGACACCAAATCAAATTCGCTTTCAAAGTATCATGAAGGGCAAACCAATGAAAGTTTATACCCCCGTGCCGGCATTTATGCTGAGTTTGGAAAAATAGTATGTATAAGCTGTGGTATATTACAAGGAAACGGAGAGAATAAAAAGCTTCTTGTAAAAAGTTTTTGTGGTGATGATGAAGCAATGCTGTTGCAACAATTTATTGATATGCTAAGCAAATGGGAAACAGGTGAACCAAAATTTCTTTGTGCCCACAATGGAAAAGAGTTTGACTTTCCTTATTTATGCCGAAGAATGATAATTAACAGCCTTTCCATTCCATCGCTCTTAAATATCTCTGGCAAAAAACCCTGGGAAGTCAATCATTATGACACTTTGGAGTTATGGAAGTTTGGTGATTATAAAAGTTTTACATCGTTAAACTTACTGGCGCATACATTGGGTATTAAAACACCCAAAGATGATATTGACGGCAGTAAAGTATGGGAAGTGTATTGGCTCGAAAAGAATTTACAACGTATTGTAACTTACTGCCAAAAAGATGTGGTAACGGTGGCGCAGATATTATTACGAATGAATGGCGAACAATTAATTAAAGAAGAAAACATAGAAATAAAAAGCTAAATGGAACGTATAAATTATTCTTCGGGTGCCAAATGGGAAGACATTGTTGGCTATAGCCGTGCTGTAAAAGTCGGAAACACTATTGAAGTTACAGGCACTGTGGCTGTTGATGAAAACAGTTTGCTGGTTGGCGAAGACGATGCATATGCACAAACGAAGTTCATTATAGAAAAAATAGAACGGGTTTTACATAATGCTGGGTCTTCTTTGAAAGATGTGGTAAGAACAAGAATGTTTGTGACCGACATCAGTCGTTGGGAAGAATATGGTAAAGCACATGGAGAATTTTTTTCAGCTATAAAACCTTGCACTTCCATGATAGAAGTTAAAGGACTTATTGCTCCTGAATATTTAATAGAAATTGAAGCAACAGCTATAATTACTTCCTGATATGGACATTGAATTCTTACGAAATTATTGTTTGTCAAAGCCAGATGTGGAGGAAACGCTTCCTTTTGGTCCGGATACGCTGGTATTCAAAGTTTCAGAAAAAATCTTTTTACTAACTGGCCTGGATAGTGAACAGCTTAGTTTTAATGTGAAATGTGATCCTGATAAAGCAATTGAGCTAAGAGAAGAATTTCCCTGTGTGCTTCCCGGATATCACATGAATAAAAAACATTGGAATACAATTATGGTTGATGGCTCTGTTACTACAAAACAATTGAAAGAGTGGATAGATCATTCATATGATCTCGTTGCCAAAAAGAAAAAATAATCACAACAGTATCTCTTCAATTTTACCAGCCACTTCAAGTCCGGCATTTCTGCCAGTATCTTCAAACACTATCTGTTTGGTTTTTTTATTAAACAAATGTACATCCACTTTCGCCGTCATACTTTCTTCAACCCGTCCGTCCATTAGTCCACCAATGGGGGATGCTAATACAGTTGCTTTGTCACGATGCGCCAAAATTTCAATTCGGTAATTTTTATTCTCAATAACCAGTTGTACCTCTTTTTCAGTAATAGCGGATTTGCGTAGCGAAGAGCCGTTATACGTAGTGAACTGGTAAAGTTTATTGTGTAACCAAAGGCCTCCTATAAAACCTACAAAGGAATTTCTGATCCACGGAATTTTTGCTACGGATGTTTTTAGTGAAATGCCGGGTTCGCTAAAATGATTTGTTTGCATCCATACATAAGCGGCCGGAAAAGACCTGCCCCAGTCCTTTTCAATATAGCCACGGCCATTGGTAAAATCAACCAGCTCGTTGTGAATGGTTAATTGTCCGTCTATATGATGATCCATACTTACAATACCATGATAGCATTCCATAAATGGTACAAATGCAAATGGGCCCATAATACCCGGGGAGTAAATTTTACTCGGCCAGGGAACATTAGCTGAAAAGTTTAACCGGCCATTAATACCGGGCAAATCAAGATGAATTTGTTCTGCAGAAAATTGGTTGTTTTTGATATCAATTAAGAACCTGCCGCCAGTTGGTATAAAATCTTTTATATCAAACTTGTGGTAAATAGCCGTTTTGTCTTTTCCGTCCAATACTTGTATAAATGATTGCTGGTTACGCTGTGTATCCATCGCAACACCGGGGATAAATGCAAAAGCTTTTGTTTCTGCTTCATTAATTACTTTAAAATACCATCCCTCAAAATAATTTTTTGTTTTTCCCCAACCATGAAACTGTTCTGGGTTAAAAAAAGCTTGTAGTTGTTTTTTCATTGCGATGTCTCTTGCTATTACAAACGGGTATTTCCTGCAAAAGGTTTGTCTCAATTGATAAACGCTTTTGATTTATTTTTACCCCTCATTCATCTTCAATCTATCGCTTTTGCATATTAATTCAAAATTACCCAGTGTTGGCACTACCATCTTTACGGTAATGAGTGGTCTTGCCGCCGAATATAATGCAGTTAACCTTGGCCAGGGATTTCCTGATTTCTCCATGAGTGATGAATTAACCAGTTTGGTGAACAAGGCCATGAAAAATGATTATAACCAGTATTCACCAATGCCTGGCTGGATGCCATTGCGGGAGTCGATTGCCGAAAAAGCAAATTATTTGTATGGGGCAACTGTTAACCCCGATACAGAAATCACCATTACACCGGGCGGTACTTATGCAATTTATTCTGCATTCACCACTATTCTACAACCAGGTGATGAGGTGATTGTATTTGAACCGGCTTATGATAGCTATATCCCCAATATTGAGATCAACGGGGCAAAAGCTATAACAATTAGTCTTGTATATCCGGACTATCATATTGATTGGATAGCGGTCCAAAACGCAATAACACCTAAAACAAAAGCGTTCATAATCAATTCCCCACATAATCCAACTGGTAGTGTGATAAGTGAAAGCGATATTCAAGAATTAAAAAAGATCGTGGAAGGAACAAATATCTTCATCATCAGCGATGAAGTGTATGAGCATTTGATATTTGATAATATTCCTCATCAAAGCTTGTTGCGTTATCCTGATTTGTTGGAGCGAAGTTTCGTCTGTTCTTCTTTTGGTAAAACCTATAACTGCACTGGCTGGAAGTTGGGTTATTGTATTGCACCGGCTGCATTAACAAAAGAATTTAGAAAAGTACACCAGTATAATTGTTTCTCCTGCTTTACCCCAGCACAAGTTGCTTTGGCAGAGTTTCTAAAAAACAAAGAAGCTTATTTGTCCTTATCTTCTTTTATGCAGGAGAAAAGAGATTATTTTACGGAGCTGATGAAGCAAACAAGATTCACCCTGCAACGATCTTCCGGTAGTTATTTTATTTGTGGCACCTATGAACGGATAAGTGATGAGGCTGATAAGGACTTAGCCATACGATTAACAAAAGAAGCTGGTGTAGCAACCATTCCCGTATCTGCATTTTATCAAAATGGAAAAGATGATAAAGTGCTGCGGTTTTGTTTTTCTAAAAAGAAAGAGACTTTGGAGGCAGCTGTAGAAAAATTATCTCACTTCTAATGTCGATTGATTCCCGATATAAAGGAATTCTTTACATGCTGCTCGCAGCACTTGGCTTTTCGTTGATGGGGGGTGCGGCTAAATTATTAAAAGGAAGTTTTGGTGCGGGGCAATTAGTTTTCTGGAGAAATGCAGTAGGCCTTTTAGTATTGATTGCCGGTTTTCTTGCGAAACCCCCAGAAAACAAAGGTGGAAAATTTCATTTGCTGATCTTTCGTGGTATGATGGGCACTACTGCTTTGTATACGTTGTTGTATTGCATTCTCCATTTGCCACTTGGCACAGCAATGACGTATAATCTCACTTCTGCATTGTTCATTGCGGTGTTTTCATTTATCTTATTCCGGGAGTATCATGGCAGAATTGTTTTACTGGCGGTGTTACTCGGTTTCGCTGGTATGTTGCTTATTTATAAACCTGCTATGCATTTTCCCTGGTACTATCACCTTGCAGGATTGTTATCCGGTATTACTTCTGCTTTAGCCTACATAACTGTAAACAGGCTGGCCGGTTATTACGATTCAAGAATAATTGTATTGGCTTTTATTGGAACTGGAGTTCTCGTTCCAACGCTACTAATGATTACTGGTTATATTTTTAATATTACTCCCGACGATGTATTCTTTATACAATGGAAATGGCCATCCGGTATTGAATGGTTTTATGTGCTGTGGCTTGGCCTTGCTGCCTTGTTTGGACAATACTTTGTTACCAAAGCGTATGGTGCGGATAAGGCCGGTATTGTTTCGTCGATTGGATATGCTAATATCATCTTCTCAGTTTTTATTGGAATGGCATTGGGCGATGCGTTTCCAGACCTGATGTCTTCGGCGGGTATTCTTTGTATTATTCTTAGCGGGGTAATTATTTCAATATTCAAAAGCAAGACAAAAGGTTGATTTCTGCAACATGTTTTTTACATTCGGTCTATAAATTCATTACGATGTGGTACCGTTCGTTTTTCTTTCTTTCCTTTTTGCTAATAGTAGTAAAAGCAGATGCACAGCAAATTCTTTCTCCCCGGGAACAAGCCAAAGTAATCGATGAAGTGCTTGCCGAACGGCTAGATAATTTACTTCCATCCCTGATGAAAGAAACGGGTATCGACCTTTGGGTGTTGATCAGTGAAGAATACAATGAAGACCCGGTATTGAAAACAATGCTACCGGCAACCTGGATGTCGGCCCGGCGAACTACAATGCTGGTATTTTACCGCAATGAAAAGAATGATCAATTTGAAAAATTAGCGATTGCCCGTTACAATGTTGGTGAAAACATCAAAGCCAGTTGGGATATGAAGCAATTTCCTGATCAATGGGATGCATTGGTCAACGTCATCACAACAAAAAATCCTCAACGCATCGGTATCAATATTTCAGAAAACTTTGGTCATGCCAATGGGCTTGATCATACTTCCTATACGGAACTGATGAAAAAACTACCGGGAGCATTTCAACAAAAAGTTGTTTCTGCAGAAAAACTGGCGGTTCGCTGGCTGGAGACAAGAACGGAAAAAGAAATGCAACTGTATCCTCAATTAGTATCAATTACTCATGCAATAATTGAAGAGGGTTTTTCAGAAAAAGTGATCATCCCCGGCATTACCACAACGGATGATGTAGTATGGTGGTTTCGTAAAAAAATAAAAGACCTTGGTTTGGACACCTGGTTTCACCCATCGGTAGCAGCGCAACGTAGTGATAGTACAAGTTTTGAACACCTCCGCAGCTTTTCCAACCGGCCCAGCGATGATGTGATAAGACCCGGTGATTTATTGCATGTTGATATTGGTATTACTTATTTACGTCTCAATACAGATTGCCAGCAACATGCCTATATATTATTGCCCGGTGAAACAAAACTGCCGCAACATCTGAAAAAAGCTTTTGCCGCTGCCGGCCGGGTGCAGGATATTTTAACTGGGCAGTACAAAAAGGGAAAGACCGGCAATCAAATATTAGCCGATGCGCTGGCTCAATCAAAAGCAGAAAATCTACAAGCAACGATCTACACACATCCATTGGGCTATCATGGTCATGCAGCCGGACCAACTATTGGCATGTGGGACAACCAGGACAAAGTTCCGGGATCGGGAGATTATCCTTTATACGAAAAAACAGTGTATTCCATTGAGCTCAATGCCGCTACGAATCTTCCTGAATGGAAAAAAAGCATCCGCATAATGCTGGAAGAAGACGGATATTTTGATGAAAAAGGCTTTCGTTATATAAATGGAAGGCAAAAAGAAATTCATCTTATTCCGAGGGCCAAACTTGCAATCGGTCAATAAGCACATTCTATTTCAGGAAAATCTATCTAATAATTTCTTGTTACTATAAATAACTGTTTTAAAAATATTATTCGAAAAATTTGGTAGTCTGAATAGTCTTATCGTATATTTGCGATATAAGATTATAAAATGGCGATTCACAAGAAAGAAGAGTTTACACAGAAGGAACAGGACCTGGCCAATTTTGCTAAAGCAATGGCACATCCTGCCCGCATTGCAATTTTAAAAGTGCTGGCTCAGCGTAATGAATGTATATGCGGTGAAATTGTTGACCTGTTACCATTGGCACAAAGCACCGTTTCACAACACTTAAAGGAATTAAAGAACGCAGGACTTATTACCGGAACCATTGATGGTCCCCGCAGCTGCTATTGCATTAACTGGAAAGCCTTTGAAAAATTCAATAGTGAATTTAGTTTTCTGTTCGCCCACCTGAAATTAAAAAACGAAAAAGCTTGTTGCTGATAATTAACTACTAAAAAAATAGAGCCATGAATAACGATTCTCAACTTAAACAACTGGTAAAGGAAAAGTACAGCGAAATCGCTAACCAGTCGAAAGACATCAATGCGGCTTCCTGCTGCGGTGCAACGTCTGCCTGTTGCGGCGATGGGGTATATAACATAATGGCCGATGATTATACCAAACTCGAAGGCTATAACCCTGATGCCGACCTCGGATTGGGCTGCGGCCTGCCAACCGAGTTTGCGAAGATTAAAGAAGGCGATACGGTGATTGATCTTGGCAGTGGTGCAGGTAACGATGCATTTGTAGCCCGCAAACTAGCCGGGGAAAAAGGAAAAATAATTGGCATTGATTTTACAGACGCCATGATTGCCCGTGCAAGAGATAACGCAGAAAAATTGGGGTTCAATAATGTTGAGTTCAGGCAAGGAGATATTGAAGACATGCCGGTTACAGCTAACAAAGCCGATGTGATCGTAAGTAACTGTGTATTGAACCTTGTTCCCAATAAACACAAGGTATTTAGCGAGGTGTACCGGGTATTAAAACCCGGCGGTCATTTTTCCATCTCGGATATTGTATTGGAAGGTGAGCTTCCTGCTAAATGGAAAGAAGTGGCAGAATTATATGCCGGATGTGTATCCGGTGCTATTCAAAAAAAGGATTACCTCAGTATAATTGAAGAGGCCGGTTTCAAAAACATGGTGTTGCAAAAAGATAAAGCGATTGTGATCCCTGATTCTATACTGGCCGATTATTTAAGTGCAGAAGAAATAGCCGCTTATAAAAAAGGGAATACAAAAATCACCAGCATCACGGTGTATGCAGAAAAACCAGCTAAGGATGATAGAAATTGTTGTGAGCCGGGAAGTGGCTGTTGCTAATAAAGATTTTTTATTTCTAAACATCTTCAGCCCCCTTTAGTGGGTTGGGGGCAAAAAGTAAAGCCATGAAAACAAACAATCAAATGCAGAAAGACCCAACATGTTGTGAACCCGGCAGTATTTGCTGTGGAAACGATGGCGGTGGTATTGGTTGCTGCTAACAATTCAGGAGAGGCAGTTAAGCCTCTCCTCTTTTAAAATTTATAAGAATGAAAAAGAAACTACTTTTTGTTTGCGTAGAAAATTCGAACCGTTCGCAAATGAGCCAGGCGTTTGCAATAATGCTGGGTGGCTCGACTATTGAAGCCTACAGCGCCGGTTCAAAACCTTCGGGTATTGTAAACCCTAAAGCAATTGCAGCAATGAAAGAGTTGGGCTATGATCTGAGTGTACATGATTCAAAATCATTAGAAGAAGTAAAACCATATGCTCCCTTTGATGCGGTGGTAACGATGGGTTGTGGCGATGCTTGCCCATGGATGCCAGCCAAACAATTTATTGATTGGCAAATACCCGATCCTAAACACATGGAACCAGCAGAGTTTAATAAAGTACGAGATTATATAAAAGGTCTGGTGTCAGATTTATTGGCATCGCTAAAATAAAATCGCCAGGCCATTTCTTTAGGAATTAATAGTTGGGTTCCCTATCAGAGACCCGACGATATTTAAAACTGCTCATTCTTTACGTACTTTGCCAAAAGCATACGTTTGAATACTCCTTTTCTTTCCCGTAACACTTATTTTTTCTTGTTTTCCCTGTTGGGATTAGTGTATAGCATCGGCCTGTTTGTCCCGTTGATGGATAATGACTCCGCACACCATGGCAATATTGCATTGCGAATGTATCTCACCGGCGATTACGTAAATATTATTGACTTTGGAAAAGACTATTTAGATAAACCCCATTTACACTTTTGGTTATGTGCATTGAGCTATGAAATGTTTGGTGTAACAACCTTCGCTTATAAACTTCCTTCTTTCTTATTTACTATCGGTGGTATCTATTCCGTTTACCGTTTAGGCAAAGCATTATATGATGCGGAAACCGGAAAGCTGGCCGCACTAATAGCTGCTTCTGCCTTTGCATTTATATTAGCCAACAATGATGTGAGGATGGATGCAATACTTACAGCTTGTATTGCTTTTGCTACCTGGCAGTTGGTGGTATTTATACAAACTAAAAAACTATTGAACGCAGCAGGTGCTGCACTCGGATTAGCAATAGGCTTTTGTACAAAAGGACATATTGCTGTATTTGTTCCGGCTGTTGCCGCACTCTTTTATATACTGTATCGCAAAGAGTGGAAACTGTTCTATAACTGGAAATGGTTAGTACTGCTGTTGCTTTTCGCATTGTTTATTTCCCCGGTGGTGTATTGTTATTACCTGCAATACAATTTGCATCCGGAAAAAGTAGTGCGGGGAAAAAATAACATCAATGGCGTTGCTTTCATTTTACTAAATCAAAGTATAGAACGATTTGGTGGTGGCATGGGCACCACAGGTAAAAAAGATTACCTGTTCTTTCTGCATTCTTTTTTATGGGCCTTTGCCCCATGGGGCATTATTACCGTAATTGCATTTACAGGAAGAATTAAAAATTTTTTACAACGCAAGGATGAATGGTTGACGACAGGTGTTTTTATTACAATGTTTCTTGTAGTAGCATTTGCAGGTTTCAAATTGCCCCATTATATCAATATCGTTTTTCCAACAGCGGCAGTGGCGGCGGCGACATTTATATTGAAGCACCGGCATAATGAAAAATGGATAAGAATTATACTCATCATTCAAAGCATTTTGGTTTTCTTCTTACTTCTATTATCTGCCTTTATTAATGGATGGGCCTTCCCGGTTCGGTCTGTTGCTGTAATTATTGGTACTATTCTTTTATTAGCTATTGTCTTCCATTTTGTAAAAAGCAAATCATACAGTACCGCACAAAAAAATATAATAGTTCCGGTAGCCGCTATGAGTTTTAGCTTCTTTTTATTGAACAGCAATTTCTACCCACAGCTGCTAACCTACCAGGGAGGAAACGAACTAGCTTTTGCTTCTAAGGGAAAAATAGATCCGGCAAGAGTATATTACTGGCAGGAAGATTACAGTTCCTCATTTGCTTTTTACACAGCCACACTACATAAAAATTTTGCTGATTCTGTTTTGCAACCCGGACAAACCACCTGGATCATTTATGATACCCGGGATGAAAAAGAAATAACAGATGCTGGTTATACACTTACCAAACAATTTGCTACACCTGATTATGAAATAACCAAGCTGGATATAAAGTTTATGAATCCTGCAAAGAGAGAAAAAGAATGTAAGACGATGGTACTGGCGGAGATTGGTAAATAACCAGGTGTTGCTCCATGTACTATTTAATAATGTGCTTTTTTGTCAACCCTTTTCAGGACAAGTCAAAAAAGTATTGAGACTATATTGTCGCCCCGCCATATTGCCAAACCGCAGATTGGCTGTTCGGTATGCTAATTGTCAGGATCGAAAGATTTAGATTCAACATTTTTTAAAAACCTAACAACTTCTCTAAAATAATTTTCGGTATCGTCCCACATACTAAAATGGGAGCCATTGGGACATACGTAAACCCTTGCCTTTGTTTTAATGAAATGTTTTTTCATCTCAGGGTACAAATCCTGATACATTCTATCATAAAAGCCACCAATTATTAAAACAGGACATTCTATTTTTTCAATAGCTGATATATAATCGGCATTAATAATTTTATAGACCTGTGGCACCTGTTCTCTCATCTTGCGATTTATGTGTTGTCCATTTCGTGTTAATGGCTCAGGTCTAATGTCGCCTCTAAAATTAAAATTTCTCCTTACAATGGAATCTTCCTTAATTCTATAAAGCGATAGTACGGTTTTTAGCAATTGTGTATCGCTAATTTTTTGCCTTTGTGCAATAGAATCCAAAATAACACGGTACTTGGTACTAAATTCTGGTAATGAATATACTTGATTACTAATGGTTGAATCAAGTGATCTTTTGGAGTTGTATAATTTTTTAGTATCTCTTATTTGAGCAAAAGTATTTGACAGAATTATGCCTTTTAAATGTCTCTTATACTTTGCTCCATAAAGTTGCGCCAGCATTCCGCCCCAGGAATGTCCAAGTATATAGAAATTTTTCAGTTGGAGGCCTTTTCTTACATCTTCAATTTGTTCAACTAAATTATCCGCCTCCCAAATACTGGTGTCTCCGGGTTGATCTGAATAATAAGAACCTAGTTGATCATAATAGTAAATTTCAATGCCATCTTTTTTTAAATTTTCTGGAAAGTTTTCGAAATATTCATGGGTGTTTAATGGTCCACCGTGAAGCAGAAGCAGTTTTAGTTTTCCTTTTCCAATTTTTTGAGTGAATACTTTATACTCCCCGTTAGCAACACTAATAAACTTTACTCCTTTTTCTGCTACTTTTTTATAGTAAAAACTATCCTTAGTTGTCTGTCCTATACAGAAATTGATAGAAAGAAGGAAAATTAATATTGAAAATGGTGCTTTCATAAAAGACTTTTTCAACGGCTACGGCTTGGCGATGTGGCGGATTTGAAAACCGTCAGCCTGTAACCGCAGCTAAATTTATAAATAATTGTTCATTGTTTATTCTATTGCTTGGCTTTATTCGTCGGCTTGAACTGAAGCCGAATAGCGAATAAAAAGTTGAGAATATATTCATCGCCCCGCCATATTGCCAAACCGCCTGTTGTACGCCGCTTTTTCTCAACCGTCATTTAAAAACTGTGTCTAATTCTACAATTTCAAATGACTGATGATTTTCAAAATATTGTCTTAATACGGCAGTATGAGCACCTCCAAACAAGATAACAATTGTCTTGTCTTGATTTGATAGGTTGAGAAGAATATTGTTAAAAATATTTAGGTTTCTTTCGTACCATATGCTTGTATATTTTATTCCTACTGATTTGGAAAAATATTTAAATGTCATCGGTTGCTGTAAGTAGTCGTACATTAAGTCGTACCGATAAGTCTTAGAGTTTATAAATAAAAAATAGTTCCGTAAAGTAGTCGCTGAAAGTTGAGGAAATTTCTTTTCGTCATATGGTTTTGGTTGCTGAAAGAAAGTTGGAAAATTTTGTATGATTTTTTTTAGGCTGTCTTCGGGAATAGAACCAATGCTCTGTTGAGCTTCTCTCAATTCCGAAAATGGAAGTTCCATTGGATAGTCAACGGCGAAAACTTTTTTTAGGTTTGCTTTCTTTGCCATTCTAAATCCTAACTGATATGTCTCACTTCTAAATTTTATAGTGTCTGGAAGTCCGTTGATTTTATAAAGCTCAAAAAGGCTGTCAAGTCTATTTTGTCGTGATGGGTCGTTTTCAACAAAAATCTTGTCGGGTTGTAATAAGGAGATTTTATGAGCTATTGTGTCAAGTTGAAGTTGTCTGTTTTTAGAAAAGAGGTCTGGGAATTTTGTTGAGTTCGCATCTGAGGTTGCTCCAAAATGAAAAGTCCCAACAAGTACAACTTTTATTTTTGGTGTCTGTCCCATTAAAAAGTTGCTGATAAAAAGTCCGAGAGTCAAAAAATAAATTTGTCGTTTCATATTATGTTTGATGTCTGTTAAAGTGGCGTACAACTCAAAAATATACGCAACAGTCGGTACACTTTTATTTTGATTGTCAATATAAATATGTACCAGTTACTTTTTATAAATTTAATAATAAATATGCTGTATGTACCGGGAAATACAACTTAAATATTTTCACCCTACACTAAATTTAGGGGTAGAAGATATAAGAAATGTGTGGCTGCTTACTGATAGACCGGTAAAATTAACTACCTGCATTCATCGGGGTGCACTTGTGTTTAGATGGCCGGTTTCTGGTAAACGGGTGAGCTATAAAACACTAAAGAAAGGGTTGATCAAAAAAAACATTGTTTTAAAAAAGTATTATGAATTACTCCCCTTTTAAATAAATCACAACCCTGCCTTCGCACTTATCTCCAGCATCCTATCAATTGGTTTTTTCGCTGCCAGGCGCAACGATTCTTCCATCTCTATCGCCGGGGTTTCATACTCCATGCAGAGATATAATTTTTCGAGGGAATTTAATTTCATGTGCGGGCAATCATTACAGGCACAACTATTAGTCGGCGGTGCTGGAATAAATGTTTTTTCGGGAGAGGCTTTCATCATCTGGTGCAGAATACCCGTTTCTGTTGCCACTATATATTCCTGGGAAGAATCTGTTTGTGTGTATTTCAATAAACCCGTAGTAGAGCCAATATAATCTGCTATGCGAAGAATAGGGTCTTCACATTCAGGATGTGCAATCAATTTTGCATTTGGGTGACGAACTTTTAATTTGGTTATTTTTTCCAAACTAAAAATTTCATGCACCATACAGGCTCCATTCCATAGCAACATATCTCTGCCGGTTACTTTGTTGATATAAGCACCTAAATTTTTATCGGGTGCAAATATTATTTTCTGGTCTTTTGGAAAACTCTCCACAATGATCTTTGCATTACTACTGGTAACAATCACATCACTCAACGCTTTTATACCGGCACTGCAGTTGATATAACTCACCACCACATGGTCCGGGTGTTGCTCTTTAAATTTCTTGAATAATGGCGGAGGACAACTATCGCTCAACGAACAACCTGCTTTCAGATCAGGTATCACCACTTTTTTACTTGGGTTTAAAATTTTTGCTGTTTCCGCCATGAAGTGTACACCGGCAAAAACGATCATGTCCGCAGTTGTTTTTTCTGCCTGTTGCGCCAGGCCCAAACTATCGCCGATATAATCCGCCACATCCTGGATGTCCGGCTCCTGGTAGTAATGCGCCAGCACTACCGCATTTTTTTCTTTTTTCAACCGTTCAATAGCGGCAAAAAGATCCAATGTCGGATCAAGATCAATATCCAGAAAACCACGGTTCTCCACATTGGCCTTCGCCGTTTCCAGTACTGAGTTGTTTGAAGTGTTGTCGTTCATCGCAATTACTTTTTCGATTCAGCAATATTCCACCAACCAAACCAATTTTTCAAAACAAATATTTTTATAAAAAAGAGTATATTATTATTACAGCTGTGGATTAGTGGATAAACTATCACACAAATTTACTTGTTTAAAGTAATACACATTCAAAAGCCGGTAATCCACATATTGTTTTGTTGCTGCTATTGCATTTCAGTATAACTATCCACATACTTGTGAATTGTAAATGCTGAATAAAAAGAAATTTAAATTTTAAAAAACAGTGTGGATTAAATAAGGACAAACCACAAAATACATACAGCACTATTTTAAAATACAGGTCATTCACATTTTAAGTTCCAATCATTCAGTTTCATATCCACGTTTCACAAAGAGCTATCCACACAAATTATACAGTATCCACATTTTGTTGTGAGGAAATAATCGGTCAGAGAAAGGTTTTAGATGAGTTACATATTTCTTTTAATTAATAATTGATGACAAAAGCCACAGCTTTCCTGTAAATCTATCACTCCCCGCAGAAAATATTACTTTTAACACCACAAAAAACTTGTTGTATGAAGTATTGTAAGCATGTTATTATTATTATATCGCTATTTATAACCACCCTGGCTAAGGCAGACGAAGGAATGTGGTTGCCCCAATTGTTAGCTCAGTTGAATGAGAAACAAATGAAAAGCATGGGAATGAAAATAAGTGCCAAAGACATTTATAGTATTAACTCAGGAAGTTTAAAAGATGCCATCGTAAGTTTTGGTGGCTTTTGCACCGGCGAAGTTATTTCCTCTAAAGGCCTGGTGCTAACCAACCACCACTGCGGCTTTGATAATATTCAAAATCACTCTACACTTGAACGTAATTATATAAGAGATGGTTTCTGGGCAAAAAATTATGCAGAAGAAATTCCGTAAGTAAAAAAGTATTGGAAGGAGTTACAGCGGGCATGAAAGAAAGCGAACGACAATCAACCATAGATAAAAATATTGCTGCGTTGCGCAGTGCTTCTACGAGAGAAAGCTACCAGAATAATTTTGTTCGTCCGTTTTTTGAAGGCAACCAGTATTTTTTATTTACTACAGAAACCTATAATGATGTACGATTAGTTGGCGCACCGCCATCTGCCATTGGCAATTTTGGAAAAGATACTGACAACTGGGTTTGGCCACGCCACACCGGCGATTTTTCTATGTTCCGCATTTATGCAGGAAAAGATAATAAGCCAGCCAACTACTCGGCAGATAATATTCCATACACACCCAAAAGATCATTAGCTATTTCATTGGATGGTGTTGCTGAAAATGATTTCACCATGGTGTTTGGCTTCCCCGGAAGAACAACACAATATTTACCATCACCAGCAGTAGAGCAAATCATGATGGTGAATGATCCTGCAAAAATTGCTATCCGGGATAAAGCCCTGATGGTAATAGATGGTTATATGCGCAAGGATGAATCCATAAAAATTCAATATGCATCAAAATATGCCGGCATTCAAAACTCCCATAAAAAATGGCAGGGAGAAGTGTTAGGACTTACCAGTACCAATGCTGTAGGTAAAAAGAAAACCTACGAAGCTGAATTTCAAAAAAGAGTAAATGCCAACCCCACCTGGAAAAACAGCTACGGAACTTTATTGAGTGATCTGGAAGTTTTGTATGCCGAGCTAAAACCGTATGGATATGCAAGAGATTATTATACAGAAATAGTTAGTAAGATCGAGTTGTTTACTATCGCCGCACAATTAAATGCATTGATAACTGCCTATGAAAAAGATGGCGACAGGGGTTTTAATCAACGCTTACCTATTACAAAAAATGCATTAAGTAATTTATATGCAGAATACAGTCCTGTGGTTGATCAAAAATTATTTGAAGTGCTGGTGGAGATGTATGTAAAAGACCAGGAAGATAAATATGTTTCACCCGCATTGAAAGAGTGGATGCGACGTTCAGAAAATAGTTATTCGCAACTGGCCATAAGAACATATGCTGCAACAACGCTGGATGATAGCAAGGAAACCATGAAACTGTTGGATAAACCAGCGGCAGAATTAATCACCGCATTAAAAAATCAGGAATTGATCAGGCTGTACCAGGATTTTTTAATCACTTATCAAACTCAGGTACAATCAAAGTTGGGTGAGCTAACAAGCAACATCAACAAACTACAGCGAACGTATATGCAGGCACAAATGGATGTGTTTAAAGAAAAAAAGTTTTATCCGGATGCTAATAGTACACTGCGGGTTACTTATGGAAATGTACAAGGATATCAACCACGGGATGCCGTTAAGTATGACTTCTACACTTACCTGGATGGTGTGATGGATAAATACAAGCCGGGAGATTATGAGTTTGATGTACCCGAAAAAATTAGAGAGCTATACAAAAACAAAGATTATGGGCAATATGGCGACAAAGGAAAAATGCCTGTTTGTTTTATCGCCAAAAACCACACCACCGGGGGTAACTCAGGTAGCCCGGCGCTGGATGCTTATGGAAACCTGGTGGGCCTCAACTTTGACCGGGCCTGGGAAGGAACGATGAGTGATATTAACTACGACCCGTCTATTTGCCGCAACATTATGGTGGATATTCGCTATGTATTGTTTGTAGTAGATAAATATGCCGGAGCCGGACACCTGATCAAAGAAATGAAACTGGTACACCCAAAGAAGAAATAGAGCTACCGACCATAAAGGTGGGTTTCCAGCCCCATTTTAACCGCTTTAAATGCCCTGTTTAAGGGCATTTTTTGTGGATTTTCCACAGTTTTTCCCCTATTTTTGCCATCCTTTTTAAACAGGGTATATTATTATGTCTATTATTCAAACTATAAGGGACAAAGGCGCAAAAGTTTCTGTTGTATTGATTGCTTTAGCCCTCATTGGATTTATTCTAACCGATTATTTTGCTGGTAAAGGTCGTGGTGCTACAGGTGGCGGACCCAATTCTGTGGGTACTGTAAACGGCACTAAAATTTCTGCCGCTGAATTTCAGCAATACGTTGACCGTGTAGAAAGTAGTTTGCAGCAGCAAGGTTATCCTGCAGGTGGTGCAACAACTCAACAAGCCATTGAACAAGCCTGGAGCCAGGAAGTGGGAAGAGTTTTGTTTACCGATGAATTTGATAAACTGGGAATGAAGATTGGCAAAAAAGAATTAGGCGATATTTTATATGGTCCTAATGCTCCGCAAGATTTAAAACAACAGTTTACAGATTCTGCAACCGGTCAGTATAATGCAGTGCTTGCAAAGCAACAGATAGATCAGATGTTGAAGAAAGGAACTCCTGAACAAAAAGAACAGTTCAATAACTATATCAGAGACCTGGAGCAACAACGCAAAAGCGAAAAGTTGGTTGCTATGTTAGCCAATACCGTTAACTATCCAAAATGGATGGTAGAAAAACAAAATGCTGATAACAGCCAGATGGCAAAAATTTCTTTTGTAAGAGAGCCCTATACCAGCATACCTGATAGCGCAGTAAAGATTACGGATAAAGAAATTCAAGATTATATTAATAAGAATAAAGACGCATTTAAACAGCAGGAAAGTCGCAGCATCAGCTATGTAAAATTTAGCGCATCACCAACGGCTGCAGATAGTGCAGAAGCAAGAAACAAACTAATGGCATTAAAGGCAGAGTTTGATACCACACAAAATATAGAACAGTTTCTTGCCTACCAGGGAACAGGAAATTTTTATAATGGTTATATCAGCGGCAAAGCCATACAGATTGCTGCTAAAGATTCTATTTTCAGAACACCGGTTGGCAGCACTTATGGACCATATCTTGATGGCTCCACCTATACATTGGCAAAAATGATGGGTGTAAGACAAATGCCAGATACAGTAAAAGTTCGCCACATACTTATAGCTACTACACAAAGAGATCCGCAAAGCGGACAGATGTATCCAATAAGAAGTGATGAGGATGCAAAAAAATTAGCTGATAGTATAGAAGTGGCTATCCGCAACGGTTCCAACTTTGATACGGTTTGTGCAAAGCTTTCAGAAGATCCGGGCAGCAAAGACAAGGGTGGAATATATGAGAATATGACGCCGGGCCAAATGGTAGCACCGTTCAATGATTTTGGATTCTTAAATCCTATTGGAACAAAAGGCGTAGTAAAAACAGATTTTGGTTATCACTATATGGAAGTGCTTTCGCATAAAGGAAGTGGTGCTGGTTATAAAATTGCATATCTGCCAAAAGAAATTATTACCAGCCAGGAAACAGATAACAACGCCTTAAACAAAGCCAACGAATTTGCCGGCGATAGCAGAGATTTAAAATCATTTGATGCGACGTATGAGAAAAAACTAAAATCACAGGGTCTTTTAAAAGGAATCGGTTCTAATATTAAACCAGCAGATTCTCAAATTCCGGGTCTTGGTGATTCAAGAACTTTTGTACGGGCTATTTATGATGCTAAGAAAGGCGAAGTATTAAAGACAGAAAAAATTGGTGATGATTATATCGTTGCGGTAGTTACAGAAGTTTTTGAAGAAGGAACACAAAGTGTGGCCACTGCAAGAATGACGGCAGAGCCAGCCTTGCGTAATAAGAAGAAAGCAGAAATGCTGAAACAAAAAATTGGTAAAATATCAACCTTGGAAACAGCAGCTACCACATTGGCAAAACCAATAGAAACAGCGGATAGCATCAGAATGTCTTCCCAGGCAACATCGCCTGCATTGGGTTATGAGCCACGGGTAATTGGCGCAGCGTTTAATCCAGCTAATAAAGGAAAAGTAGTTCCGGAAGTATTGGAAGGACAGAATGGTGTATATGTTGTAAGAGTAGAAAACGTTTCTGCAACAGCCGTAACAAGTGGTGATGTTACTGAACAACGCAAATCATTGTACGAACAGGGAAAACAAAGAGCAGCCAACCCTCAGTTGATTTTGATGGCGCTGCGTGAAGCGGCCACCATTAAAGATAAAAGAGCTGAAAAATATTAAACTGAATAGCAACCAAAATTAACAGAAAGAGTCCTGTCTCCTTAAACGAGACGGGGCTTTTTTGTTTTACGGAAGTCGCAAACAAGAGCCAATAATAAATAAAGTAGCGGAAAGTGGTTTGGTAACAATCGATTTGGAAACCTGGTATCCGAAAGGAGAAACCGCTGTTTTCGATATGAAAGATTATTTGTTCATGGGTCTGATCTTAAAAGAAAAAGATTTTAGAGAAGCACTAAAAAATATTGACTGGTCGATATTCGCCAATAAAAATATAGCACTCACCTGCACCGCCGACGCCATCATTCCAGTATGGGCTTATATGCTGGTAGCATCTTACCTGCAACCAGTAGCTGCAGAAATAGTAATGGGCGATGAAAAAGAATTACACAAAACCCTGTTTCTAAAAAATCTCTCAGCAATAAATGCAAATGATTTCTTTGATAAGCGAATAGTAATTAAAGGCTGCGGCGAAACGCCTATAGCAGATTATGTATACATGGAAATAACTAAACTATTGCGCCCTGTAGTAAAAAGTATCATGTATGGCGAGCCGTGTAGTACGGTGCCGGTGTATAAGAAATCCCTGTCCCCTAAAGGCTAGAAGAAAGAATAAAATCTTTATTGCATTTTGTTATTCCGGGCCTGACCCGAAATCTTTTGCTATTAAACAACTTATATAGATTTAAACCCAACACAAAATAGTTAGCAAATAAATTTTTGAGAAAGACACCGGGTCAAGCCCGGTGTGACAGACCCGATATATTTACACGATCCCGATTATTAAATTGATAATGTTTGTTTTGCCATGTCATTCCGGGCTTGACCCGGAATCTTTTTCTAGTCCCAGTCTTTTGCAAGATCATTCAAGTCGGGGTTTTCTTTTCGTATCAATTCGATTTTCCACTTCCGCTGCCAATTTTTTAATTGCTTTTCCCGGGCAATTGCATTATTAATATCAGCATAGTCTTCATAATAAACAAGAAAAAAACATTTATACTTTAATGTAAAAACACTACCTGTGCCATTTCTGTGCTGCGCAATTCTTGTAACAAGATTGTTAGTTACGCCAATATAAAAAACAGTGCGGGCAAAATTTGAAAGAATATAAACCGAAAAAGAATTACTACGGCCCATAAAATATTTTTGAAATGCATAGAAGTTTTTATTGCCTATTCGGCTTATTTTATTTGTCATTCCGGGCCCACCCCGGAATCTTTCCCAAAATATCTAACAGAAAAATGCCGAAAAATATATTGGTGAAAAAGACACCGGGTCAAGCCCGGCGTGACAGGCTCATTAAATTTACACAACGTTAATTAATTAAAATACCCTTTGTAGTGTTATGTCGCCCTGTGCCCGACCCGGAATCTTTCTCTCTTACCTATTGCTAATGAAATAAAGGTATCGAACAAAAGATTATTTAGGAAAGACACCGGGTCAAGCCCGGTGTGACAATGTTGTTATAACTACCCCCATGTAACGATCAATTTAAAACCAGCCACGCCGCCGGAACATCCACAGCATAACAATTGGTATTAATAACATTAAGCCAACAGCCGTATAAAACCCCCAACGTTGGTGAAAGAAGTTTACATTGGCATCGAAGTTCATTCCAAAAATACCACCGATAACAGTAGCTGGTGCAAGCAGGCAGGTAACGATTGCCATCACCTTCATCACTTCATTCATTTTCATGTTTACGTTGTTCACATGCAGATCTTGCAAACTCACCATGATATCCCGATAGTTTTCACTAAGGTCTGTAGCCTGGATGATGTGATCGTAAACGTCTTTATAATATTTAGTATGGCGATCTTCTAACAGCTCACTCTCAGTTCTTAAAAAACCATTTATTACTTCCCGAACCGGAGAAAAATTTCTTTTTAAAATGATCAGCTCTTTTCTCAATCTGGTTATATGTGCAAGAGCTCTTGGATTATTACCCCGGGATACTTCTTCTTCCACTTCTTCGATACGATTGCCGAGTTTTTCCATTACAATAAAATAATGGTCAACGATCATGTCGAGCAATGTGTAGCAGAGATAATCGGCCGTACGCTGTCGTACTTTACTGCCGTGGCTTTTTAGCTTTTCCCGCAAGGAAGTAAACACATCGCGATGAGCATCTTCCTGGAAACTAATAACGACATCTTTGGCCAGGATGATACTGATCTGTTCTTGCTCTACTGCAAAAGTTTCTTCATTAAAATAAAGCATGTTGAGCAGGCAAAAAATGCTGTTCTCGGCCTCATCTAATTTTGGACGCTGGTTAATGCTCAGTATATCTTCAACGATCAACGGGTGAATATCAAAATGTGCGCAAATGGCTTCTACATCTGTTTTGCGTAGCCCATCAATATTGATCCAGGTGGTGCGGCCGCTTGATTTGTAATTAAAACAACTATCAATGGTGGAAAATTTTTTCTCTTCCATTGTTTCTGCGTTATAATCATACACTGTAACTATAACATCCTTTGCTTCTTCCCGGTGAGGAATAACAGTAGGGTTAACAGATAAAATCTCTTTGGTTCTATTGGAGCCAAACAGATTGGGCAGGTACAAATATTTCAGGTATTTATCGGGCCGCAGCTTATCAAGATTCATAACAGGAAAGTTAGGAAAAGTATCGGTGCCAACTAAACCCGGAATATCTTTTCCGGTCATACAGGCCTTAAACAAGTAGCTATGAAAATAAAAGCCTTAATCGTAATGTGCTTGTTGGTAGCGGGATTGCAACTACAGGCGCAACATGTTAGAGTTCGTTTAAACTTTCCGATTGGCGTTCGGGTAAATGCACCAGGCCCATCTCCCCGGCATGGTGCCATCTGGATAGGACCAGAGTGGCGTTGGCAAAGAGGGCAGTATGTAACAGTGCCGGGATATTGGGCAAGTCCAATACAAAGCAGGGCGGTATGGGTGCCCGGCCATTGGCAATATACCCGCAGAGGATATAAATGGGTACCGGGCCGCTGGCGATAAAATGTTTCTCACTTGTATGTCGGGTCCATACAAAAAACCCTGTATCCAAAAAAGGAACAGGGTTTTTTGTATAAATAATTTGAAGTTGCTAACGAACAGGTATTGCCGAAGTGCATGGAATAGAAATCCGTAAGCCTGGCTGACCGCTACTGAGTAAAGATAAAAAAGATGATGATATGCACATAGCTAAATAGATAAGGTCAAGCTTGATATGAAGCCTAACAGAATTACAACAGTTGAAACACTGCTTCCGTCAGCCTACATTTTGGAAATACCAATGTTGTATGTTCGCCCTTCGAATTGGTTCTTCAAATATTTAGACTGTGTCCATCGTTGCGGGGTAAATCACGGAAGGGTTGGAACAAGGCAGTCACTTTGGTACAGGAATAAGTATAAAGAAGTTTTTGGCTTTTACCACTTCCACATCACTTTTGCTGTATACCAGTTAAACTTATAGCCGGTGCCGGCAGCAGAGGCTACGTTACTGGTTTGGTATTTTAAAGAAGTTTCCAGGTGTTGTATGCGGATGCCTAATTCTGTTTGAAAACGAAAGGCAGGTTCCCATTTGCCTGCTTCTATCTTTTGCATACCCGCGGCTGCCTGCAGTTGTAAATAAAATTTACTCAGCATAGGTAAGGGTGTGCTGTAATCAGCAAATACTTCTGTATTCAAATAACGGTTGGGAGAGAAATAATTTTTTATACTACTGTCTTTATAATGCAGGGCAGAAAAATTAAGGCCTGTTTTCAACGTGGGTTCAGTACGAAACAAATGATACAATGAACCGAAGAACTGGTAACGTTGGTTTTTATCGGTAAGCAACCCGGCACTCCCCTGGCTGTAAAAACCTGTTTTACCGCTCAGCATAATATGTGTGATATAACCCGCATTATTGCTGCGGATATTATTTCCAAGTAACGAAGCAGTATAGTTTAATATATCTGAACTATAATATGCGCCAAACATTCTACGGTCATTGGGCTGGTACTTTACACTTTGTTGTCCCGTAACACCGGTGAAACGTTCACCGTTGGATGGTTGTATCAGTTGTAGATGTATATCGGTTTCACCACTCCATTCACGGCTCCATTTTTCATCAATACGTATATGACCAAACTGAGCTGTTGTTTTTTCCTTTAATGCAGACGTATAAGTAGAGGTGCCTGCACTTAAACGAAAACGGTAGGTACGGTTTTCATTTTGCTGCCACCATATACTGTTATCAATGCGTACGTTTTTGGCTACATCTTTAAAATAAATCATTTCGGTTCCGGCATTCTGTTGCCTGGTAGCTTTTAGTTTTTGTTCATACGCCTTGTATTCATTGGCTGTAAATAATTCTTTGGAATTTTGCATTGTTTCCGACGACTGGTTAATTTCTTTTTTACCTAATAATACTTCTGCATATTCCTGTACATAATATTTTTCAGGATATGCTTTCACCAGGCTGTCATAATATTTTAAGCCTTCATTATAATTACCACTGGTGGTATATAGTCTTGCTTTTAATACCAGTCTTTGTGCAGGTGTAAGCAGACTATCCTGTGCCTGCAAAAAAGCGGATGCTTCTTTTGTTTTTATATTCCAGAGCATGGCATTGAAATAATTTACAATGGCATTGCTGTTTGTTTTGTTTTCGTCCCATGCTTTTTCAGCAAAGCTTAATGCCTTTGCCGGCTGGTGATTCATGAATAGTGCATAAGAAAGATTGATTTGTGTAATAGTCCTTTCATAATTCAAGGGCAGCAATGCTTTGTATGTTTCCACTGCATCACCATACAACTTACTTTGTAATTTCAAGTCGCCTTTGAATAACAGTATACCGGCATCTTTGCCATTATGAGCCAGGATAGAATCCAGTTGCACAATAGCAGCAGCATAATTCTCATCTTTACGAAACTGAACTGCCCGCTGGATAAACTGCTCTCTTTTTTCACCGCTTAAAGGAGTTGTTTCATTCACCTGAGCATTCGAACTGAATACAGTGTGAAAGAAAACGAGAGTCAAAAATATCCGGAGTAATTTCATTTTATGTTTTATTATAAGATTAATTCGATGGAAGCAAGGCAGTGTCAACAAATTTGTCAAGGCTGGTAGTTTCTACCCATTTTTCCACAACCGAATTTTTGCGGTAAACAAATACCAGGTTCTTTTCTGCATGTTGCAGCGTGTAATTGGTATGAATGATTTCATTGATACCGGAAAGGTCTGCAGTTATCACATCACTTGCGTCTACATAAATCGTGTCAAATTCAGTTGACATGAGTTCTCCGATTTCTTCGCGGATAGAAGTTGCCTCTTTACTGGTCAGTTGTTGCATTTTTCTGAAGCGGATATTCGCCTTTTGATTACCAGGTGTTTTGAAAAAATCAATAACGAAACTCATAAAGATATTTTTTTAAGTAAATAATTTTTAAAAAGAAAAGATACCAGTATCCATGTGTAACAAATACCACCCATCACAGCCATAAATACACTCCAGAAGGAATTATATTCAGGCCAGCCGGCAAGGCGAATACACAGAATAACTGAAAGGGTTAACAGGAATAAAGGCCAGTACCAATTATTTTTTTCTCCGCTGATTGCTTTTGGCTGTTTCGGCATGCGAAGAATAACAACGGTCACTGCCAGTAAACCGATAATGCTGAATAATAACTGGAGTAAATAATATACTGGTAAATCAAATCCTGCGATGCTGGTTTTGGCAGCCAGTGGCGGGAACATTTCTACAAATAGTCCGTCATAATGCGTGAAGCCATCCCAAAGAATATGCGAAGCGATGCCAATGAATAAGGAAAGAGTAATGTTCCATTTGTTATTTCTTGCATAACTGTTCCAGTCAATGTCCAACACGTTGGCAACACGGTTTCTGAAAAATGCAGGCAAGTTAATTACCAGTGCATTTCTCAGCAGGTTGTGAAATAAGAAACAGCTGATCAATGCAACGGGAAAATCAAAAAGCAAAATACCATACCAGTGATGCCCGATGTTTTCTACTTCCCTCAACTGGAAGAAAAATTCAAAGTCAGGCACCATACTTCCTGCAATCAAAGCGGTGAGTGAAAGCCGTTTTGATTTAGTAAGCGGAAGAATAATAGCCGGATGTGCAAGAGTAAATGGCATGAGTAGTTGTTAATTTTTTTATTAAATTACTTTATCAGCAAAAATTTGTTTCTCACCCATGTTATTGATAATGGAAGCAACTTCTTTTTTTGTGGCGTTCGATTTCAGCAGGTAATCGAATGAACCGTTTTTCATTGCATTCACTGCTACGCTTAAATCTTCGTGTGCTGTGCAGAATACCACACCAATTCCGGGATAATAGCTCTTTATTTTTTGCAATACTTCGAGGCCATCCATATCTTCCATTTGGTAATCAAGGAACACAAGACTGGGGTTGAGGTGAAGGTTATCAATACAATCTTTACCATTACTAAAGGTTACAATGTTTTCATAACCGAGGTCGGTAAGCATTTGAGCAAGCATAGCTGTCCAAAATGGGTCGTCATCTACAATAAATGTTCTTTTGATGTTTTGCTTTTTCATTTTTATTTGTTTGGCATGGAATTGTCCATATGTATGCCAAATCATAAAATATTGCAAATCATTATTTTATCGTCATGTATTTGAGAATTTCTTCCAAATCAAAGAAGTAATTCCAGAATCGAGACTTGTATAAATCAATGAACACCCTTTAAGAAAAAGGGTTTTTGTAAGGAATGCATTATGTACCGAAAGAAAGAGTTTACTCATTTTTCAATATGAGCTACGGGGATAGGCAACGGATCAAAACATATAAGAAAAAAGGACAAACTGTGAAAAAAGCCTTCCAGGGTTTAAATATTTACCTTCCAAAATCATCTTGTAATCTAATAATATCATCTTCATCAGATGGGTTAGCAGCATCGGTATGTTGCCATATTTCTGCAACTACACCCCATCCATCTAATCCAATGAGGCGATGACGTTCACCTTGCTTCAACTTTATTTTATCACCCGGTTTTAAAATGTGCTTTTCTTTTTCTACATCGGTATGACTGGTAGCAACAGCTACTTCACCATCAATGCATCTCCATATTTCTGCACGGCGATGATGATATTGCCAGCTCAATCTTTTACCAGGAGCCACCATTAAAATTTTCGGGCTGAGTTTTTCTGAAATTTTCAACGCTTCAAAATCCTCTTCCGGAAAAAAATGTTTGGCGAATTGCGCCGCCTGTGACTCATCAATTACATAAAAACCACCCCATGGTCTCGATTTGTCTTCTTTAATAATGTCTAAGTGCAATTGCTTTAATAGTGTGGCAGATTTTTCAAATGCCTGTTCTTTGGTAATCATATTTATTTTTTATACAGGAAACTCCTGCTTTAGTTTTTTAATAGTTTTATTAATTATTTCTTTAGTCAATTGAATTTGAGTTGCTAATTCTTCTGTTTTACTTTGTTCCTTCCCTGCTTTCTCAATACTGCGGATTACTTGTTTGAGTGACTTGATTCTTAAATTATCAATACTCGGTTTTAGTTTATGCGCTATGGCACCCATTGCTTCTAATTTATCCGATGTATAGGCTTCTTTAATTTGTTCAACCATAACCGGTGATTGCTCACAAAATAGTTTAATCATTTTCTCAATGAAAGCCTTGTTGCCCCGGCTGATTTCTTCTAATCCCGATAAATCATAGAGGGTATCTTCAATTGCCACTTCATTGATTGATAAGTTTTCAACGGATGATATTTCCGCATTCAACCAATGCGCTATCTTCTTTAAAAATTCCTCTTCTTTAAAAGGTTTGGCGATATAATCATTCATTCCTGCTTCAATACATTTTTCATTTTCCCCTTTTATTGCATTGGCGGTAAGTGCTATAACCGGAATTTCGTTTCCCTGTTTACGAAGGATACGTACAGCATCATACCCGTTTAAAATAGGCATTTGTATATCCATCAATACCAGGTCTATTTTGTTTTTATCCAGTGCAAATAAAGCTTCTTCTCCATTTGCTGCTTCAATAATAGCGGCACCATAGTTTTCTAATATAGTGGATGCTACCAGCCTGTTCATATCATTATCGTCAGTTACAAGTAGTGTTTTACCTTTCAAAAAATCAGCTGTAATGTTTTCTGTGATAATTCCAGCAATATCTGAATTGGTTCCTTTCGTAAATTCAATCCTGAACATAATAGTTGTGCCTTTGCCTTTAATACTTGATACTTCAATTTCTCCACCCATCAGTTCAATCAACTCTTTGCAAATACTCATTCCTAAACCGGTACCGCCATATCTTCTGGAAACCGATTCATATTCCTGGCTGAATTTGTCAAATAGTTTTTCTGCAAAATCTTTATCCATACCTATACCTGTATCAATTACTTTGGCCTGTATAGTTTGAGTAGTATCTGTGTCCTTAATTACTTCACAGGTAACATCAATTGCACCTTTCTCTGTAAACTTAACTGCATTGCTGATTAGATTTAGTAATACCTGATTTAAGCGGTAAGGATCTCCAATTAAAACAGATGCCAGCCGGTTATCGCAATACGAATTAGTGAGTTTTAGTCCTTTCTCTTCAGCCTTATACATTAATACCTGCATAGCATTGCCAACTACTTTCTTTGGTTCAAATCCGATTTTCTCTACACTAAGTTTTCCCGCCTCTATTTTAGAAAGGTCAAGTATATCATTAATAATTACTAATAGATTTTCAGCAGCGGTATTTATTGTATTGAGATAAAAACGCTGTTGCTCTGATAATTTTGTTTTTAATAACTGGTTGCCCATACCCATAATTGCATTCATTGGAGTACGTATTTCATGACTCATATTTGCAAGAAAGGTTTCTTTTGCTTTTGCCAGCTGCTCTGCCTGCTCTCTTGATTTAATAAGTTCCTTTTCCAGTTTTTTCTGGTTGGTAATATCTAAACAAATTACTATTGAGCCTATGTGTTCGCCATTCTGTGAATATTTTGGAGTGGAACTTACAAACCACCAACCTTTCTTATTGGCTATATTTGTTTGCACTTCATAAGCTTCACTGATCCCTTCTGCCCGTTTATTCATTCTTTGTTCTACTTCTTCCAAACTTTCTTCAGCTAAAAATTTCAACGCATCAAAACCAATAGCATTGGTTTCTGATAATGCTGTCATCTTAAGCAAAGTTTGATTAGCAAAACTGATTTTACCTTTTTTATCTATTTCCATCAAACCAAGGTTCATATTGGCAATAATTCCCCGGTATTTTTCTTCGTTTGCCTTAAGTGTTTGTTCAAATTCTTTTCGCCCTGTAATATCCGTATGAGTACCTGTTATACGAAGCGGTTTTCCATTTCTGTCTTTTTCAATAACTACACCACGATCTAGCACCCATTTAATACTTCCATCTTTATGAGTAATTCTGTACTCAAGATTATGCGAATCTGCCTGACCTCTTTTATACTTCTTGTCGTTTTCAATTAAGAAGTGCAGATCTTCTTTATAAACGCTGTTCCACCAATATTGCTCGTTATTTGTTAATTCATCTGTAGTATAACCCAAAAATTCATTCTCTAATTTTGAAAAATAGGTTTTCCCGGTTCTGAAATCATGTTCCCATACGTTATCACCAATATTTTCCAATGCTTGCCTGAATCTTTGTTCCGATTCTTTTTCTTTAGTGATATCTTCTTCCAATGCAAAGAATCCGGTTAACTCCCCTTTCTCATTTTTAATAGGTTGCCCCTGTACACGCAGCCAGTATTTATTCCCTGATTTGGAGTAATTAATTATTTCAGTATTAAATGGCTCCCCTTTTCTTATTTGTTTGCGCAGGTACTCAACAGTTTTTTTATCTGTTTCCGGACCCTGCAAAAGATGCCCGGGTTTTTTACCAATTGATTCCTCCAAGCTATAACCTGTCATTTCTGTGAAACTTTTATTTACCCAGGTTATCATTCCTTGTTTATCTGCAATTACAACTGCATTGATATTGTCTTCTGCTATTTGTGAGAGTACTTTTAATTTTTCTTCACTGGCTTTTTCATCCGTTACGTTTTGGATGATTCCAAAAAACTCTGTTACTTTTCCATCCTCATTTTTTATTGGTTGACTAACCGAACGTCCCCAGAACCAGCTTTTATCTTTACGGTAATAAATTATTTCTGTACTGAATGCTTGTCCTTTAAAAAACGATTCAAGAATATTATAGAGCGCAGCTTCATCGCTCAAAGGTCCTTTGCATAGTTCAACCGGTGATTTACCAATAACTTCTTCTAAAGTATAGCCTGTCAATTTGCAAAAACCTTCGTTTGCCCAGGTAATATAACCGTCAGGTGTCGTAAACAATACGCCATTTTCATTAGCACTTGCTACTAATGATATCCTTTCTAATTTGCGCTGGTCTTTCTTTTGTTGAGTAATATCTCTTCCATAAATATTAATGTACTCCTTGTCTTTCATTGTCACACATAGAAAAGAGTAATCCTTTCCATCTGACCTGGCTTCAATTAACCATCTTGGTTCTGTTTTATCAATCTTTTCTGCAACCAAAACGAAAAACTCATCGTTGCGGTACATCTTCTTATCATATTCAAAAAAATCCAGTTTTGCAGCTGCAGGATTATTGCGTAAAACATCGCCAGTAAAATTTATACGGATAAGGGGGTCCGGGTTTTGTGTTGGAAATAAAGCGATATCATAAACTTCTTTATTTGCCTTTTTTAAATCATTCTTTTGTTTATTGATGGTTGTAATCAACTCTTTTAGGTCATCCGTAGTAATTTCCTGCGATTTCATTACATGGAGCAAATCAATCAACGGGTCGTGACGGGCAAAATCATCAATCACCAGGTTGTTTTCAATAACCTGTTCCATAGAACCAAACCAAGGTGAGCCAACAAATAATATTTCTCTAGTTTCAGATAAATATTCAAACTGACCACGAAACAATAATTTTTGTTCTGTAGCTGATTCCAAAACCACGAGTTGATTTTGTAAAGCAATTAAATCATCAAAAGTATTGATAGGTGTTAGCGGTCTAGGTATGGAAAAAAATAGACTAAACTCTTGCACCTTTTCTTTTTCAAATAATTTGTTGATGGATTTACCCATAGCAACGACCTTCAAATCCCAGTTTATTAAAAGATAAAAAGGGAAAAGACGATTGAACTGAGGTTCATTAAATGAAAAAGGATGTGTCATTTATTACCAGCTTACTTTAAATATTTCATGAGTATTTCCATCATCACGGCTTTGCAATAATTCTATGTTGGCTTCTACATTATACATTTTAGCGAGGCCGCTTAATAATCCTCTTACGAATTCCTGCAATCCTTCTCTTTTGGAATGATAATGTACATGAATAGAATGCTCTTCTAAATCGCTTACTTTAAATTCCGGAGGAGTCAGTTTAGGATACATCAACATAATACGATTATGAAACAAGGGGAGGTTTACTAAAAATTCTTTTAAATTATTTCCGCCAGCAGCCATAAGTCCACCATATTTTTCTTTTCCCGTTTTAAGTATCCACCATTCACCAAATGCATTTAATACTTGTCCAACTGTTAACCCTAAAACTTCGGATGCAGCACCAGCCAGCTTGTAAGTTATATCATCATCATAAGGTTCGTTGCTTAAAAAAAAGTCAACATCCACGCCGCTTTTTTCTTTTACAGATTCCCATTCTTCAGCACCGAATTTATCTGTTATGAGGTCCTGGATAGCTTTGTTTACAATCCCGTACATAAATGATGGTTTAGTTAGTTGATAAATTAATTTTCATAAAAGGATGTAATAGTCATTGTTTGATTGTGCAATTGACAACTACCGCCTTCATTAAACGGAGAAATTTCTCCGTATGAATAAAAGCCGGCCAGTAATGTTTTATCATCAAAGGATTTACTTACTGCTTTTACTTCCTCATTTGTACGGGACCCTAAAATAAGTTTCCTCCCAACGCAACTAATCAACAATGAGAATGCTGGTTTATCAGTATGGTTCAATGTGGTTTGATGAGCAGCTTCTGACGCTGCCATTGTTAGCTTATCGAAATTGGCTTTCATAAATCTTACTTTGGAACCTACAGGAATATCACCGGCAAAGGTCATACTCTTATCTTCTTCATTAATAGAAAGAATCGTTCGTACCACCGGTTTAGTAGCCCCTGGAATGATTACTGATAAAGGAAATAATAAGGCAGAGCCCGGTAAATTTTTTGACTCATCACCCAAATATTTTTTATAAAGCTCTAATGCATTTTGACCCTCCAACTCGAATAATATATTGCTGGAAGAATTGGTGACTGTTTTTTCTAAACCAAAGATATCCCAGCCACCTTGTGAGCCATGTGTTACGGTTATATTGTTTCCATAAAAACCGATGGCAATAATTTCCCCTTCTTTGGGTTGTTGGTTTAATCCAATTAATGTTGATTTGAAATTTGCATCATCACCCGCAAGTCCACCGGTTATCAAAACATTTTTATCGATTTGTGTAGTTAACCCTTTTACAAGTTCACTTCCATTCACCAGGCTACCGTCTGAAAGTATCAAGATATAGGCTAAGTCTTCTTTGGATATTTTTTTTGCCAGCCCAATTGCTGCTGAGCAACTGCTGTTATAATCTTTGATGTTTACAGAAGTTGCTTCAATCTTTGTTTTATCAAATTGAATAGCGGTGACAACAAATGAATTGTCGGAAACATTATCCTGGCTAATTTCCCCTGCAGTACTGCACATGGCAATTTCAGCATTTGGAAATTTAGTTTTTACTGAAGTATAGGCAGTGCCTGATTGCAGGATTGCTTTAGATGCAAAGCATAAAACAAGGTTTGCCTGAGAATCATTGTTTAGCCTGCTCATCGGATGTTTCACCCAATTATTTTCTGAAAACTGGTAAAGTGAAGTGTTCATAAAATAAATTACAAGTATTAAGTAAGTTGTTTACAAAGGCTATTGGCAAAATTGTTTCCAGAAAAAAGGATAGTGCCAGGCATTGAATACCAGTTACTTAATTTTTGGTTTAAAATAGGTCATTCCGGATTTTGGAAAAAAAATCTAATAGCGGGAAAACGGGCAACTTAGATTGACAGTTCTCCTTCCTGAATCATTTTATAGATAGTGCTTTTTCCAATATCCAATGCTTTAGCTGTAGCTACCACATCATCATTATTTTTTTTCAGATAATGTTTAATAATGTCACAGGTATGTTGCCTTAGTGTTTTGTCTTCCGGAATAAAAAAATCATCCCGTTTGGTAGATGCAAAAGTGATGTCATCGGGTTTTATTTCATTGTTCTCACACATCACAACACTTAAATCAATGACCGCTTTAAGCTCACGGATATTGCCGGGGAAATGATACTTCATTAGTTTCTCTTTCGCCTCTTTGGTAAATTGAATAATGCCCAGTTTATTTTCTTTGGCAAAAGCATCGGCAAAATGTTTTGCCAGAATTAAAATATCATTTCCTCTTTCCCTTAATGGTGGTAATTCAACAGGCAAACCCATAATGCGGAAATATAAATCTTCCCTGAAGTTTCCTTTCTTCACTTCATCTGCCAGATTTTTATGGGTAGCGACTATTAAGCGTACATCCAATTTCACTGTTTCATTTCCACCCACTCTTACCACTTCTCTTTCCTGTAATACCCGCAGCATTTTACTTTGCAAACTCATATCCATCTCCGCAATTTCATCCAGGAAAATAGAACCGCCATTCGCTTCTTCAAACTTGCCGGCTTTCCTTGCTAATGCCCCGGTAAAAGCGCCTTTTTCATGACCGAATAATTCGCTTTCTACAAGCTCTTTTGGAATAGCGGCCATATTTACGGCAACAAAATTCTTTTTCTTCCGCTCGCTGTTATAGTGAATGGCTTTTGCCACTACTTCTTTACCTGTTCCTGTTTCTCCGGCAATAGATACGTTGATATTGGTCTTAACCGCTTTCTCCATCATCGTGAAAACCTTTTTCAAATTTTCACTTTGGCCAATCAATGTTTTTTGAAATGAATATTTCTGACCCAGCTCTTCACGCAAATGCTCCACTTCTTTTTTCAATGATTGATTTTCCCTGATGCGGACAACACTGTTCCATAACAAGTCTTTTGTTGCTTCATCTTTCACCAGGTAATCGTTCACACCTATCTTTAATAAATTCACTGCAACGGAAACCTCTTCCTGTGCACTGATAATTATTACTGGTACGGTTGGATTTGTTTCCCTGATTTTTTTAAATAACTCATCACCCTGCATATCGGGCAAAGAAAAATCAATAGTTACTAGGTCTGGTTTTGCAGACATCTTAGCTAGGCAATCTTTACCAGATTCAAACCTGGATACTTTATAATCCGGGTTAAGACTAAGGTGATAAGCGAGTATTTCGCCATACCAGGGGTCGTCTTCTACTATATATATCTTATATCCTTCCATAAAATGTGTTTGAAATTATTATGGGTTAATCAATCATTCAGTTAATCAAACAATATAGGCCAAATATTACAATATCTGGAGTTTTTCCATTTATTAGACTCTTAAAGTTTGTATGGAAAATTTTATAGGCTGATTTTCATATCATTATCTTTTGGCACCTGCTTTGAAAACATCCTGGCACAAATAAAAAATTAAGAATATGAGTATTAATAACAATCTTATTGAAAGCAAAAAACTGAATTATGCAATCATAGTTCCTTGTTATAATGAAGAGAAGCGGTTTCCTTATCAGCCCTTTCTCAGTTTCGCACAAAACAACCCGGAAGTATTATTATGTTTTGTGAACGATGGAAGTAAAGACAAAACGCTTTCAGTATTAAAAGGTATACAAACAGAATGCCCGCAAAATATTTGCGTTTATGATTGTCCGCAAAATGGCGGCAAAGCTGAAGCGGTGAGACAAGGGATGATATACATGTACAAACATTTTGATGTAACCATGCTTGGATTTTTAGATGCAGACCTGGCTACTACTCCTGAAGAGTGGTTACAAATGGCAAAGTATAAAGAGCATCATCCGCAGTTTGGCGCAATTGTAGGCAGCCGTATTCAGCGCCTCGGTGCAGCAATCAATCGTGATGATAGCCGTTCGCTATTTAGTAGCATCATTAAAAAATTTATCCGTGTTATTTTAAAAACTCCTTTCCAGGATACACAATGTGGTGCAAAGATTTTTCAACGTGACCTTGTTCCGTTCTTATTCAGCCAGCCATTTATGACTCCGTGGTTGTTTGATGTGGAAATTTTCCTTCGCTTACAAAAGAAGTTTGGAAAAACCTCTTTGCAAAAAGGAGTATTGGAATTTCCATTAATGTACTGGACAGAAGTGGGTGATTCAAGATTAAAAGTCAAAGACACAATTAAAATACCCATGCAATTATTAAAACTGCATTACCAGTATAATATTGCAAAGAAGTTTAACACAAAATCAGGTTATTCATTATTTGATACTAAAAGTAATCTTACAGTTGTACAAAAAACACTAAGAGCAACTGCTTCATTATTTCTTTAATCAATTCTAAAAAATAAAAAACATTTTATATGAACAAGAACAATTACGTAGCAATTATGGCCGGTGGAATTGGCAGCCGTTTCTGGCCCATGAGTCGTACCACTTACCCAAAACAATTTTTGGATATAATGAATACCGGTAAAACATTGCTCCAGTCAACCTATGAACGTTTCCTTTCTTTTATTCCCAATGAAAATATTTATATCGTTACTTCAGCAGAATATGTTTCTATTGTAAAAGAACAGTTACCTCAACTGCCTGTAGAAAATATTATAGGTGAGCCGGAAAGAAAAAATACAGCTGCCTGCATAGCTCTTGTATCTCTAAAGATTAAGAAAATAAATTCTGCAGCAAATTTAGTGGTGGCACCAAGTGACCATATGATAGAGAACGTAGAAGCCTTTAAACAAAACTGTTTGGCAGGATTGGAGTATACAGTAAACAATAATGCATTTGTTACATTGGGTATTAAACCCACTTATGCCAACACAGGATATGGTTATATCCAATTTGAAAAAGAAAATGCCAAAGAGGGAATACATACTGTAAAAAGATTTACTGAAAAACCAAACAAGGAGACAGCCATCAAGTTTTTTAAGGATGGCGGTTATTTATGGAACTCCGGCATATTTATCTGGAAAGCAAAAGATATTGTAAACGCTTTTAGATTTTATATGCCGGATATGTTCGACATTTTTGCCTGTGGATTGATTGATTTAAACACTGAAAATGAAGCCGCAGCAATCAAACATATTTATAATCACTGTGAATCCATTTCTATCGACTATGCTATTTTGGAAAAAGCGAAGAATGTTCATGTGGTTCCTGCAACCTTCGACTGGAGTGATTTAGGAACATGGAACAGTGCCTGGGAAAATTTTGATAAAGACAGTGCACAGAATGCCATAGCGGGCGATAATACCTTAATGGTGGATGCCAATGGCTGTATGGTTCATTCAACCGATAAAAAATTAGTACTGATTGGTGGTGTAGACGATTTGATTGTTGTGAATACACCGGACGCCTTACTCATCTGCAAAAAAGAAAATGAACAACAGATAAAAGAATACCTGTTAAAAGTTAAAGAAAAGAAAGGCGAACTGTATCTTTAAGAAAACAGGGCAAAAGAACAATGAAAAAGCAAGGCTATCATTTATGGGATGAATATAATGGCAAGAAACTTTTGCTGATAGCTTTAGCACTGGCTTTAGTAACTCACGGTGTCATTATCTTTTTCACCTTGCCCAAAACCTATGATGCTTTTGTTCATATTTTTTTTGCCGACCACTATTCCCGCTTCTGGTTTGAACCATGGGAATACAGATGGTACACCGGTTTTCTTACTACAAGCTATCCTCCTTTAGTGCACCAGGCTATTGCACTCATCAGTAAAGTATTTCCATTAAAAGTAGCCTTTAGTATTTATGCAATTTTTATTTTAGAGATACTCATTATTGGTGTATACCGTTTTTCAAAATTGTTCTTTGATAAAACAACAGCTGGTGTTGCAGCAATATTGACGGTCTTACTTTCTTCGATAGTAGAAACATTACATGTGTATGGGCAAATGCCAACTCTTACAGGGCTGGCATTTTTGTTAAATGCTTTACCGTTTTTATACCAGTTTATCGTAAAACGAAAATTCATTTACCTGGTAATGGCACTGGCTTTTTTATCTGTCGTAATCAGCTCTCATCATGTTACAGCAATCTTCGGAATGGTATTCTTTATTGCACCAACGGTGTTCATGGCATTAGTGGATGGTTTGCCAAAAGAAAGCTCCCCAAAAAATATTTTTCGATTTGCAGTTACTGTTGTGAAAGCAGGATTTAAGAAATACAAAGAGATCATTTTGTTTGGCGGATTGATGATTGTACTTGCGGTTGGACTGATTTTTCCTTATTGGTACTGGAGTAAAACAGATCCTATCACACAGGTCTCCATTCCACATGGTTCAAGAGATAATTTTTTTGAACATCCATCTTCTGGTTTAATTTTTTTCATCATTCCGCTTACACTCATCTTTGCATTACTTCCTGCAATAAGTTATACCATCACTAAACAAAGAAGATTTATTGGTTGGGCAGTTGCCTTTTTCCTTTGTTTATTATTTGGAAGTGGTGGAACAACTCCTATACCAAAGATGATGCTTGGCAGTAATGCCTTTAATATTCTGACTCTGGACCGTTTTGGTTTCTGGGCTTCTATCATCGCCATTCCTTTTATGGCAAAATTTATTTATTCTTTTATTTCCGGGCCTGTTAAAGATTTCTGGTATAAAAATTTTAGTACACAAACTCATTTTATTTTATCGGGAGTAACAGGATTTAGTTATTTACTTTTCATCATTTTTATTTTTCATCTCGGTACGTTTCGTCCGCTACAGCCAAAAGAAATTGAGATACAACCCATGCTCAATTTTTTAAACCGTGATGATCATATGCGCTGGCGGTATCTTACACTTGGCTTTGGTGACCAGATGGCTTGGCTGAGTGCTAATTCATTAGCTGCAACCGTAGATGGAAACTATCATAGTGCAAGAAGATTACCTGAGTTAACTACAAGACCTGTTGAAAGATTGGAAAATGCAAAGTTTAGTGGTGATGAAGGTTTGGCTTCTTTAAATGATTTCTTATCCAATTCAGAAAAGTATAGTTTAAAATATGTTTTCAGCAACGACCGCTACTATGACCCGTTGCTTTATTACAATGGCTGGAGCAGAACGATAAGATTAGAAAATGGCATCCTGGTTTGGGAGAAGGGAAATATCTCCACGATAAAACCTGTGCAACCCAAAGAAGTTTCTCCGGTACTAAAAAAAGCTTGGGGCTTTTTCCCGATAAGCAGTTTATGTGTTGCTTTCTTACTCACACTTTTTTATCTGAAAAGATATAAGGAGAAAGATTACTTCGATATTGTTCCTGAAACTAATCATTATTATCCGTTGAGGGTTATCTATTCATCTTCCTTATTGCCCGTTCTTTTCTTTTCAGGATTTATGTTAAAACAGGTATATGAATTATTACTGGTGAAAGAACAGAAAGACCCAAAGAAGGCGGTATTAAACTATTACAATCATCTCGACTTCCAACGATTTGAAAATGCTTTTCATTTTTTTAAACCATCTCCAACTTACCCGCTTGACCAGTATTTGCTGGAGAAATCAGTAAATGATGGAGGATTATTGCCTTCTTATGCAAAGTTGGATAGCATTGCAGTAAAAGAATTGTATCGTAAAAACGATTCGGCGCAACTATCTGTATACACACGATGGCGAACATCATTGGGGCATCGGGAAAAAACTGATACAATGAAACTGGTAAAGCAGGATAAAAAATGGTATATCCTTCCATCGCAGTTTATACCGGAGATACCGGATGAACAAATGAGAAGTTATACCTACACTTTATTTAAGAAGCAGGGAAAAAGACTTATCAGCAGTTTTCCAACAGTAAAAGATGACAGGGTAAAAAAACCATTTGCTGCTTTTAAACAAGTCAACTTTATTCGTAATGGCGAACATAATTTTATTACCGGTGAAATTCTGAATGCAGATAATATACCGGTAAACATTGCTTTAAAAGTTACGGTTCGTTTTCAAAACGACAGTACAAAAGATTATTATCCTGGCACGGCTATTCAGTATAATCTTTCACCAAAGGCTGGTAGTTTTTTCCAGGTGGAACTGGATAGCAGTAAAATACTCGATGCATTAAAAATAAAATCTATAGAACTGTATACCGAAACAGATGTAAGTGAAAGAGGTTATATACATGGTGGTACACCAGGTTACTCCGTAAACGTATTAGAAAATAATAATGTACTGATAAATACAAAAGTCTACAATGAGCTTACCACTGAAATTAATATCCCCGGTATTTTGATTGCTGAAAAAGATTCAGCAGGAAATATTTTACAATCACAATTGTATTTACACAATACAGCAGTAAGAAGCGGATTGAACATAAATTTCCAAACAGTATTTAAAAAAATAGAGGGCAAAGCACAATTGGTAAAACAATTTCCCATTAGCTTATTCATAAACGGGCAACCAAGAAATGCTTTGCCTGTACAAAAAGATGAAATAGCAAATGCCAATAAAGGAATCGTGTTATTGCCGCATTGTTTTATGAGCCAGGAAATTTACCTGCAATGAAAAACCTATTTATACATATCATCCTTTTGATTTCAATCTCAGCCTGCAAAAACAAAGCAATAGAAAAACCGGTGTGGGTAAACAAAACGGATATTCTTTCCATTCCAATTGAGTCATTAGTATTTATAGCGGACGAGGAAAACTGGGAAGCAACATTACTCAGCTTTACGCAACCTGTTCCATTGACAGTAAGATTTACAAATGATGGTTTTGTTCTGTCGTCACAAAACAAATATGGAATAACAGAAGGAATGGCACAACTCATTCTCAGCAATGGTTCTCAGCATTTTTATTACGACTTGAATTTGCATAACAAGTCTTTTGGTTCTATTTCTGAAAAAGACTACCGTTCACCCAAGACAGTAAACCCTGATTCAAGTTTAGCGCAACACCGCTTGCTGCATACTATTGATGAATGGAGAAATATTTTAAATGCACCGCAGCAACTCCAGCCATTTTATGAAGACATTATTCAACTCAATCCCATTGCAGGTACTTACCGTGCACAAAAAGACAAAGCTTTGTCCTCTTTTTATGTTCAACCCGGCTCAGCAACTTCCATTGAAGTAAATTCAGTTTATAACAAAGACGAGAATGTTTTTGTGGTTACGACGGGGCCTTTAAAAGACAAACATAATAATACCGTAGCAAACGGGACAGTGGTAGCTTTTATTTATAGTGATGATGAACAAACATACCGAATGGAAGCTGCACTGCTCAATGGCTTTGCAAGTGTAAAAATTCCCGCAGAAAAAAATAGACAATACAGCTTAACAGCAAAAGTGAATGAAACAGTTTCCAAGCAAGTACAATTGAGTCCGTAAATGATGCGTATACTTTTCATATTACTCATAGTAATTGTTACGGCATTCTTTTTTTTGCAGGGAAGGCTGAATGAACGCAATGGAGAAAAGCCCGTCTTTCTCCGCAATGATGAACTTGCAGAAGCACATCTAACAAAAATCAATGCCACTGTTCACTCCATGTATAAACCGGATTCCATACAACTGGAGACTTTCAAAAAAGATTACAGTAATCTCTGGGCACACCTCAATCATTTATATGAAACCAATGATGTGGAAGCCGGGAAAGAATATTATTCAGAAGAGTGGTTTAAACAAATCAACCATCATTATAATGGACCTGTGCAAACAAAAATTAAGAGAAGTGACGAACAACACGAACTGCATATTGAAAACTGGGCATGGGATGGTTTAGCTTGTACTGTTTCTGATAGCAATGTCATTTTCCATTATCAGTACTCCGATAAATCCAGTAAAACCACCAAAGCCAATCTTAAACTGGTGCTGCTTTTCCAGGGCGACCATTGGCGTATTGATGCACTCCGGTTAATTAGTGAAACTCCTCTAAAATAAGTCTTGTTTCTAATCCATTTGGCGGAACAATTCCCATATTTTCCATATTTCGGAAAATTAGTCATTGGTATATAATTTTTATGCTTTGATTTTCAGTGCTTTATTCTACTGGCAGAATTATTGGATATTGGCATGTGCAAAAAAACTAAGCAAATGAAAATAGCATTCGTTTCTCCCTATCCGCCAAGCCAGGTTACACTAAATGAATATGGGTACCATCTTATCCGCAGTTTTGCTGGCAAGGCCGAAGTAGAAAAGATTTATGTACTCACCAATCATTTAGAAGATAATAGTGAATACAGCCGTTATGCAATGGATGGAATTGAAATTATTCCCTGCTGGAAATTTGATGGACTTTTTAGTTTCTGGCAAATAAGCAAGCAGTTAAAAGAACTGAAACCTGATTTAGTTATCATGAATCTTCAGTTCATGACTTTTGGTGAAGGAAAAGTACCGGCTGCGTTGGGATTACTTACACCATGGGTATGTAAACTACTCAGTATTCCTTCTATAGTTATTCTTCACAATATCACTGAAACGGTTAAGCTGGATACAATCGGCATGGCAGGCAGCAAGTGGAAAGAAAAATTGTTTTTATGGATAGGTAAGCAGTTAACAAAATTTATTTTGAAAGCGGACCTCGTTGGACTCACTATTTCGCAATATGTAGATATTATCCGTGAAAAATACAATGCAAAAAATGTGATACTCCTGCCACACGGAAATTTTGAATTACCTGAACGTAGTTATTTACCGGAAGTAATTGAAGAAATAGACCTGATGGCTTTTGGAAAATTTGGTACCTATAAAAAAGTGGAAGTATTGCTGGATGCAGTGAAAATACTGGAACAAAAATATCCGCAGCAAAAATTCAAGGCCACCATTGCAGGTACGGATAACCCGAATGTAAAAGGATACCTGGATACAGTAAAAGAAAAATACAGTGATATGAAAAATGTAGTATTCACCGGATATGTACCCGAAGAAAATGTGGAAAGCATTTTTAAGGCATCTACGTTTGTGATTTTTCCTTATACAACAACAACCGGCAGCTCAGGTATATTACATCAGGCTGGTAGCTATGCCAGGGCTTGCATACTTCCCAAAATTGATGATTTGGAAAGAGTAGTGGAAGAAGAAGGTTATGGCGGTGCATATTTTGAAACCGACAATGCACAAAGCCTTGCTGCTGCAGTAGCCCATTTGATAGAACATCCTGAAGAGAGAAAGAAATACGAGGATATGAATTATGCTGCTGCAAAAGGATTACCCATGAATGAACTGGCACAATGGTATCTCTCTCATGCCAAAAAAATCATAAAACAAAACAATAAAACTTTACAAAGCCATGCTCAAAAATTTTATCCAACAGTTGCTTAAGTTTTTTTACCCACTGGTAAAAAAGCTGATTCCCTACCAGGTGTATGCTTATCTCGCTGTGGGGGCTGCTAATACATTACTCAATATTGGTTTGTTCGTTGTATTGTACCTGGCTTTTAAAAATTCAATGCTGGTTGTAGAAGCAGCTACTATACTTTCATTTATTGTTACCGTTTTTACAGGTTTTTGGCTTAGTAAAAACTTTGCATTTAATGATGTTGTTAATGATAAAAAAGAAACACAAAAGCAGTTTGGAAAATATTTTTTGGTTTCACTGCAGGGGCAGTTCAGCGATTACCTGATTACGAAAGGATTGATAATAATTTTGCTGATGCAACCCACCTTCGCTTATCTGCTTTCAACGTTGATTATACTCATCCTTAATTATTTTCTGCAGAAATACTTTACGTTTCGGAACAAGAAAGTAAAAATATACTAGGTTATATGAGTTAAGGTTCAGATACAGACAACAGGTACCTGTGGCTTTTTTGAAGACAGCCTTGGAGAATATACTAAACCAAGTCTTGTATAAAATTAAACCAACACAACTATACAATTGTAACGCTGTTCTAGAAGTGGCGAGTGATCGGGTTGCAAAGTCATGGGTGCTTGTATATGTGTAGCATGATTCTTCAGGTCGACATAAAACGGATCAAGGCTTGGCAATGCAGCGGTATTTAAAATCTTCAGCCCGAAAAAGAAACTAAATTGGTAAAGAAAAGTTCATTTTTTAATCTATTGCTCGGTGTTATTCTTCGGCTAGAGTTTAAGGTTATTAGCGAAAAAAATTAAAGGATGGAGAACTAAGGCTAAATATAAATAACTGTTGGGAGAATAATAAGAGGCTTTAAACTACTTTACATAGGAGCCGCTGTTAGCGATTAGTGTAATTATTAGTTTGTACATCTTGTTTTGGGTTCAATGACCTCTAAAATTATGCAGCATGGTAGACAAGTTTTCATTGTCTTTAATGAACTCTAGCAAGTAATTTTCAGTAATATTATTTTGCTTATAATATCTGTTTATGATTTTCTGTGATTTGAAACTATGAATTATTTTTTTTCTTTTATTGGTTCTAACAATTCACCAGTAGTTTTATCAATTAGCTCATACCAATTGTAATTTAAATTATCGATTGGCAAAATATTTTCAATAATAAATTGATTATTGGAATTGAAAACGCATATAACAGACCCCAATAATTCTCTATATTGTTTAGTAGGTAATGCTTGGCGACTATATTTTTCCTACATGTTTAACTCTTTTTTTATCGCACATTTTCAATTTCGTATTCTACTGCATGATGACTAACTCATAAATACACGAAACTGCTGTATCAAAATTAGCTTACAGATTGGAAGGAAGGGTTCATCAACTCGCAGTAACTACAACCGCCCATACAATTCTCTCAACTTCTCTCTCGTCATTATTGTTTCCCAATTTTTTCCGAGTGCATTTTCCCAGAGCGGTTTCATGCCCATGGATACCCCGATCATTTTATCAAAATCTTCTTCGCTCATTCCTTTGCAAATACCGGTTGGTATATCAATTTTATTTTTCTCCACCATGTATTTAAATTCTTTTACACCAGCCGGATAATATTCTTCGAGATGATTCATGACAATACAATTGCCAATACCATGCTTGGTGCCTAGTAAATAACTCAATCCATAACTTACGGCATGGGCCACACCTACCTGTGAATAAGCAATACTCATTCCACCGGCATAAGAAGCCATCATTAATTTATCATCACAGCCTTCATTCCATCCATCCGTTTTTACAAATACATCCCTGCAGAGTTCCAATGCCTTTTCGCCATAGCTTTTGCTAAATTCGTTTAAAAAAGTTCCTTCTAAACTTTCAATGCAATGGATATAGCAATCCATACCAGTATAAAAACGCTGATTGGCGGGTGCATTGGCTGTTAACTCAGGGTCTAATACTATTTGATCAAACGGAGTAAAGTCGGAATTCATGCCCAACTTTTTTGTGGGGCCTGTTAATACAGTCGTTCTGGAAACTTCGGCGCCTGTTCCACTCAATGTAGGAATGCCTACTTTATAAACACCGGGTTGTTTTACGAGGTCCCATCCCTGGTAATCTGCAGATGATCCGGTGTTGTTCATCATTAGTGAAACGGCTTTTGCTAAATCCATAGCAGAGCCACCACCAATTCCAATAACGCCGCTTAAGGTTCCAAACTCTTCTTTTAATTGTTGCGCCAGTGTATCAACATATGTTGTTTTGGGCTCGTAGGTAACATCTACAAATATTACTTTATCATTTCCACGAAATGGAATTCTGTTGACCAGGGGTTTGCCCTCAAAAAAATGATCTACTAAAAAAACCATCGGCTTGCATTCCTTGCGGTGCGGCGCAATGATCTCGTCTAATTGATTAAAAGAGCCACGGCCATACACTACATAGCCGACCAGTTTGAAGTTGCGAAATTTCATACAGAGATTTTACAGGCCACGAATTTACACAGCCTGTCCCGTTATTTCGTAAAAATAAAACGTAGGAAAGAAATTAAATACACATTGATTGCCTTCAGCAACGAATAAGAAGCAGCGAAAAATCTACCATATTGATTTTATGTCCCACAATTTCAGGAAAATTACTGCTGAGCGGCCACCATTGCTGAAGATCTCAATACCATTGTTTGTGTCAACAGAAAATAGTTGTGCTGTTAATACAGCTTCGCCATCGTTTACAAACACCTCAGCAATGCTGTGGTCATAAAAAATATTTAGTTTGAGCTTTTTATTCTTTAATACAACAGGGGTTTCAAACCGACTTAATGATGAAAAGTTTTTATTGAAATCCGTTTGCCCTGTTTTGGTACGGTCAATATATACGGTTTTTTTTACTGCATCGTAACCAATTTCAAAATAACTGTTATTACCAGTTGCTAACCGAATACCGCTGGTTGATGCAGAAGGTTCATAAGTGAGCAACATTTCAAACTGACGACTTTTTCGTGGTAGAGTAAATGTTCCGGTAACACCGTGGTTTTTGATTTCCAACGGCCGGGTTCGCAAAGTTTTTACAGCAGCAACAGGTTGTTGAATTAAACCCCATTCATTATTTACTTTTTTTACTTTCATTGTTCTGGGTAATGAAAAAGCTCCCTTCCACGGAGCGGTAGGAATATCATTGGCATAATTCCAATTGTTAATCCAGCCGATAGCTGTTGGTAAATGTGCAACGGGTAATTGATTGTAAGCAATAGCAGCATAATAATCCGGACCGTAATCGGGACGAACAATTTTATTAATAGGATTTTCATTGGTGAATCTTATTCCATCAAACTCGCCAACAAAATATTGCATGGAAGCATTTTGTGAAGTTTGTAATACCCATTTCTTTTTTCCGGGCAGACCCTCAACAGGCACTTGTGTTAAGTCGGGACATTCCCAAACACCACTGGTATCACCCACAGGACCAAAATCACTTAAATGTTTCCAGTCTTTTAAATTACCTGACGAATAAAATTGCACAAAATGTTCTACCGGGAACATTACTGCCATTACCCAATATTGTTTCGGTTCATACCAAAAAATTTTCGGGTCACGGAAATCTTTCTTTCCCAAATCAAGCACAGGATTTTTATTATACTTTGTCCAGCTTACGCCATTGTCTAAACTATAGGCAATGTGTTGTGATTGATTTTTGTTTTCAATATGCCCGGTATATACAGCCACCATTGGTATTTGTCCGTTTTTACCAAAGCCACTGGTATTGTTCTTATCCACCACACAGGTACCGGAAAAAATCATGGTGTCTTTTTCTTCTGCAATGGCAATGGGTAAATGTTTCCAATGAATTAAATCTTTACTGGTAGCATGTGCCCATGTCATATGTCCCCATACATTACCAAATGGATTGAATTGGTAAAACAAATGATATTTGCCGTTGTGATAAACAAGTCCGTTGGGGTCATTGCACCAGTTGACAGAGGGAGAGAAATGAAAACGGGGACGGTATTGTTCTTTGTATAAAGAATCTGTTTGTGCAGATGCGCCTACACAAAAACAAAGCGATAAAAGAAGTAATAATCGTTTCATACAATGTGCTTAATGATTATTCAACAATCAATTTCTTTTCCAATTCTTCTAACGACACTCCTTTTGTTTCCGGAACTTTTGTCAATACCCAGATTAATTGCAACACCATCATTCCTGCAAAGAAGGCAAAAATAGGCCACGGGTTATCTTTAAAAATTCCATCTTTTGAATCCAGGAAGATAGGAGTGATTAATGTTATTAATGCTGCAAACACCCAATGCACACTGGCGCCAAATGATTGGCCCATTGCCCGTATTTTATTGGGAAAAATTTCTGAAATAAATACCCAGATTACGGCACCCTGCCCGATGGCATGAGCTGCAATAAATAAAAGCAATGACAGTAACAAAAACGTTGGCCCCGCCCCGGAATAGAATGACCAGGTAACCAATGCAAGGCTAAGTATGTATCCGAATGAACCGATTATTAATAATGTTCTCCGGCCAATTCTGTCAATAAGATACAAACCAACAAAAGTGAAAATTAAATTAGTGCCGCCGATGGCAATGGAATTTAATAAGGATTCTTTAGCAGCTAAACCAGCTTTTTCTAAAATCTCCGGCGCATAGTAAAGAATAAAGTTGATGCCCGAAACCTGGTTGAAGAACGCCACCATAAAAGCGAGGTAAATAACTCTCCGGTATTTTTTATCAAAGAAAGAAGATTTAACCCCTGCCGTTTCACTGTGCTTGTTGCTGGCAATGATAGAAGCTATTTCTGCATCGGTATCTTCCACTCCCATATCAGCTAAAATTTTTTTAGCTGCCACTTGGTCATTCTTTTTTGTAATCAACCATCGTGGGCTTTCCGGAATACCCAATACCATCACTGTATAAATAACAGATGGAACAGCTAATACTCCCAGCATCCACCGCCAGTCATTATCACCACCAACACCCTGTAAGAAATAGTTAGATAAAAAAGCGATCAAAATACCAAACACAATATTGAACTGATACATGGCCGTTAACCGGCCTCTAATTTTTGAAGTAGAAATTTCAGAAATATATGTTGGTGCAACAACAGATGACACTCCAATGCCAACACCGCCCATAAAACGGAAAAATGAAAAACTGTAAGGGTCAGGTGCAAGTGCAGAACCTATTGCAGAAACAGCAAAGAAAATTCCAATCCAGAGCAGTACTTTTTTACGACCATATTTTTCAGTAGGTATGCCACCGAAGATAGCACCAACAACAGTACCCCATAATGCCATTGACATAATAAAGAAACCATGAAATAAGGGAGAGGTGTGCCAGAGTTCTTTAATAGGTTGATTAGCTCCGGAGATAACTACCGTATCAAAACCAAAAATAAACCCGGCCAAAGCAGCCACTATTGACCAGCTGAGGAGCTTGTTCTTATTCATGTGCAGGCAATTGTTTGTTGATAGGTAAGATAAGAAAATAAGAAAGGCCTGCGGGATACAAAAAGGAACAACAAGAAAAACAACCTGCTGCAAACGGTTGCTGTTTACAAAAACTACAACAACTTAGCTGCTTTTGCTAAATCATCCGGCGTATCAATTTCTACTCCCATATAATCCACCACAATCATGCGGAGAGGAATACCATTTTCTAAATAACGGAGACACTCAATTTTTTCAGCCGCTTCCAGGGGAGTAACCGGCCATTGCGTAAAATTCATTAAGGCCTGTTTACGGAAGGCATATACACCTATATGTTCGTAATAAGTAGTAGGAAAATTTTTATCTCTTGGATAAGGAATAACAGAGCGACTAAAGAACAGTGAATTCATATGCTTATCCACCGCCACTTTTACAAAGTTGGGATCCATAATATCGTTGCGGTCGGTTAATACCTGCATCATTGAAGCCACCTCTACAGAATCATCATTAAACTGAGTTAATAATTTTTCTAACGGCTCTCGTTTTACAAATGGCGTATCGCCTTGCACATTTACAATAATATCAAACTCCATTTCGGCGGCGGCTTCTGCAATTCTATCGCTGCCACTTTCATGTTCGTTGATGCTCATTACGGCATGGCCGCCGGCATTGGTAATTTCAGCATAAATAATATCGCTGTCGGTGATTACTACCACTTCATCAAATAGACCCGTGGCTATTGTTGCATCGTACGTATGCCGGATAACCGTTTTATCGCCGAGCAACTGCATCAGCTTAGCCGGAAATCTGGTAGCAGCATACCGGGCCGGTATCATCGCAATTTTTTTCATCTGGTAAAATTACACTCCCGAGCTGATAGAAATCACTAACTGGTTTCCAATACTATACATTTCAAAATCATAATAAGCGCCGTCTTCAAAGCTGATTTTTATTTTCTCAATAGTAAATGGGCCGCTATATTCTGCCTCTTCAGTTGTTTTTATCAATTTAATATCAAATTCTTTATCACCTTTCTTTATCGTTTTACTACTGGTAGGAAACTCATCTTTTTCTCCAAACAATTCTTTAAACTCAGGAATAAGGCGCAACAATAAAAAGCCCTGTTGCAAACTAAAGCCGGGAAGGAAATAGGTATCAGAATTATATTCATACGCATAAAGCTGATGCCATTCTGCTCCATTTTTATATAATTGTTTGGATAGTTCCCAGCCACTTTCTGTAATCTCGGCCATGCTGCCAGATTTTGTTACCAACTTCTGACCAAACGGTGCAGCCGCTTGTGCCAGGTATTGTTTTAAATCTTTGATGGTTGTCAATTTTGGTGGCGCCCATGGCAGCAGGTAGCTATCAACTATATAACCTGTCTTATTATTGTACTTTACTTTTTTCCAGTAACCGGTTAGGCTTTCTGTTACTATCACTTTCCAGTCGCCATCTTCAGCAATGGTGGTTACCTTGGTGCCGTAAGGAATTTTATCCAGCACTTTTGAAGTGGGGTCTGCTTTTTCCCGAATACTAAGGCCGGTTCTGGCAGCTACATAATAAGTACCATCTGTTAACTGCGCCATTGAATGCAGCGAAATAAAAAGCAGGGCAGCAAGAATAATTTTTTTCATGTATTAAGGTGTGTGGTTAAATATTAATCAGGCGTCTAATTTTTGAAAAGGCTTTTTCAATAAGCTGATTACGTCTTCATCTTTTTCTGCCGGGTAATACCGGTCGAGACCGTACTTAATTTCTTTAGTATCTAATTTACCAAAGGTACCCAGCAGCCGGTCCCAAAAAGAAAATACAGCACCGTAGTTGGTATCGGTGTACGGTTGTTTCCAATGGTGATGTACTTTATGCATGTTAGGAGAAATGAGAATATAGCTTAACGCAGCATCTAATTTTTTAGGAAGGCTGATATTGGCATGGGTGAAGGCAGTAGCAATAACCACCAGCGTTTGATAGATCATAACACTATACATGGGTGCGCCTGAGATGAAAATAAAAATAATGAAGAAGATACCTCTCAATAAACTATCACCAGGATGATGGCGCAAACCAGTTGTTACATCTACATTGGTATCGCTATGATGCACCAGATGAAAACGCCATAGCAACGGAACCTTGTGCATAACCATATGAACCAACCAACTGCTGAAATCTAATGCAAGAATTCCAATAATTACAGTAAGCAAGACATTTGCATTGAACCAATATACCAGGCCAAACCCATTGCGCAAACACCAATCGGAAAGCAATACAATTAAAACGGCAAGTGCTGTATGAATAATGAGGTGTATAACCGTGAAAACAAAATTTACACCAGCATGGCGTAGTTTATTCTTCTTATAGCGTAAAGAAATCAGCGGTATGGCGCCTTCGATGATCCAGAAAAACAACAATCCACCAACAAGAATCGCCATTCGCTCCAGCGGTCGTTGTTCAAGGGTTTTGAAATGTTCAATAATACTGTGCCACATCGTTAGTCAATTTCAGTTAAAAGGTACGAAGGAATAATAATAGGCGCATACCATGTTTAATTTTCTAACTTTTCTTCTGCAAATTCATTTCCACAATCAAAGCAATGATTCACCGTTTCAACGGGCATGGCGAAACTGGTGAACAAAAAGCCAATAACCGCACTGGCCCAATTAGACGCTTTGCGGGGAGTGCTTACCACTTCAATATTATGTGAACCGCATTTGGGACAAGCAATTTTAGCTTTATGTTCCTGTTGTAATTGTTTTAAAATATCAACCGCTTTTTGTGCTTCGGCTTCTTCTACCATTAATTTAATACCACCAACAGCATTGGTAAGTATCGGGTCAATAGTAACTGTATTCTCATCTTTTAGCCAGCACTTAAAACCATCTTCTTCTAGCCTGCCCATTGCAATATGTGCCGATACATAATCATTATAAGTCCAAACGGGTACAAATTTCATAGTAGTTATTTATTAACGTCCATATTCATCCCCATACTCATCCGCATATTTTTCATATCGCTTTATCAATGCAATATTTTTCTTTTCGATCTCTGTCAAAAAACCTTTTATATCAACCGTATTGGGTACATACCATTCCTGCATTTCAAACTGCTGACGCAAATGCCGTTTATTAAAGCAAAAACCATGACGGGCAAAGATCTCATTGCGCATAAACTCCAGGTCTTCTTTCATTTCATTTTCTACATCTTCGGGTTTTAATAATCGTTGAGATGCCTGCGGATAATCGCCAACATCCGTACGATATTGAAATTTTTTACGCTGCAGGTTGTATTCCTTTTCGGGCCGGCCTTTTGCATAAGGTTTCCAACCACCGTATAATATATCCAACGCATTTTCATCAATCACAAAATCAAATACTCCATCATCTTTATGATCTCCCGGTTCTTTGCCATTAAAAAAATAAAAACTGCCATCTTTTTTAAAGGTGCCATAAAAAGGACGGTCGTTTCCACCAACAATCGTTCTGCCTACTACTGAATCACCCGCTATTTTAGTTATTAGAAAGGTTATTTTATTTCTGCCAAATGGGCCCACATAAGAACCCAGTAATTTTTCATTTGGGTCCGCTACTATGGGCACTGACTCCTGCCTGGCAATCGTTTCAACCGGAACTTCATCCGGTGTTGCTGTAGTTTCAACTGCTGATTGTGTTTTTTCATTGTTGCATGCAAAAAAGAACAGACAAGAAATGAGTAGCGACAGAAAATTTCTCATAACGAAAGGTTTAATTTTGGAAAGGTGGTTTGATTACTCTTTTAAAATTAGGACAAATAATCAGTCGTACAAATACCATAAATGTAGCACTGTTGCTATTACTGGCTTTTTTTTGCTGGCTGATGGCATCAATAACCATGGCCTATATTCCCTACAATACGGATGTTGGCTTTTTGCGCATCAAACAACACTATATACATATCGACCAGTGGCGGATCGCTTTCTTCATTCATGTATATGCCAGTATGTGGGTGTTATTTGCCGGCTTCACCCAATTTTCAAAAGCAATACAAAGAAACCAACCAAAGCTCCACCGAACACTCGGCTATATTTATGTGATTGATGTATTATTAATAACTGGTCCGGCAGGATTGCTAATGGGTTTTTATGCCAATGGTGGGCTGTGGTCAAGAATAGCATTTGTTTTATTGGCGGTGCTATGGATATATTTCACCGCCATGGCATTGGTAAAAGCCAGGCAAAAGGACTTTAAGGCCCATCGCAATTATATGATAAGAAGCTATGCGCTGACACTATCTGCCATTACATTAAGAGCATGGAAATATGCGATCACCAATACCGTCACACTTCCACCAATGGATGTATATCGGGTTGTAGCATGGGTAGGCTGGGTTGGAAATTTGATTGTTGCTGAATGGATAATAAGAACTAAGATTAAAAGGATTAAAAAGGATTAAAGGGAAAAATGGAAGAGCTTTTACTTGGAAGTGTCTTGCGGAAGAGGGGGAAATAAATTTCTGTTGTGTATACGTTTAAATTGTAGAGAAGTTGCACCAAAGTTTATAAGCAAACCGGTTGAAACATTTGATGCTTCAATATAGTTGATAGCTTGTGCCATATGCGAATTGTCTATTTCCGACTTCGCTTTTATTTCGAGAGAGACAGTATTATCAATCCAAAAATCAACTCTTCGCAAGCCAATTTTATTTCCTTTGTAATGAATTGAAAGTTCGAACTCTTCTTCAAATTTTATTCCGACACCCTTCATTTCAACAGCCAATGCCCGCTGATAAATATATTCTTGAAACCCTGGCCCAAGCACCCGATGAACCTCCATTGCACAACCAATTATTTTATGAGTGAGCTCCTTGTAAGGAAGTTCCCTTTCTCCCATAAATCTTAATTAATCTAAAAAATCTTAGTTCTTTTATTGATTCAGCATCAACGGCATTACCAACATCAACAACTCTTCATTATCATCCAGGTCGGTAGGCTTTATAATACCAGCCTTTGTTGGAGTTGATAATTCCATATTAATATCGTCGCTATCTGCAGCACTTAACATTTCAATTAAGAAACGGGCATTAAAGGCGATCATCAAATCTTCGCCGTTATACTGGCATTTCATTCTTTCATTTCCTTCAAAGCTAAAATCCACATCCTGCGCCGCTAATTGTAACTCGCTGCCACTAATGCTCAACGCTACCTGGTTAGTGCTTTTATTACTAAATACACTTACACGACGTAAAGCACTTTGAAAATCATTTTTATTCACCGTTAACCGATAAGGATTATCAGCAGGTATTACCACTTTATAATCCGGGAACCGGGCATCGATCAACCGGCAACTCATTTGCGTAGTGCCATGTTTTATAAACAGGTGATTGCTGTTGTAGCTGATGGTGATCTCATCTTCCGAAGAAGGGATCGCTGTTTTTACCAGGTTCAATGGCTTGCGGGGAACGATGAATGAATCTGCCTTCGGACATTTAACATCAGTTCTTTTATAACGCACCAGCCGGTGAGCATCTGTAGCCACACATTGAAAACCTTTTTTATCCAACTCAAAGAAAACACCTGTCATTGCCGGACGAAGATCATCATTGCTGGTAGCAAATAATGTTTTGCTGATAGCAGTTACCAACGCCGAAGCCGTCATAGTAAATGAAGTAGTGTCGTCAGCCGCCGGTTCTTTCGGAAAGTTGTCCGGGTTTTCGCCCATTACTTTATACTTACCATTATCGCTGGTAATCTCCACGGCAAAATTTTTATCAATGTTGAAAGTGAGAGGCTGATCCGCAATATTTTTCAACGAATCCATCAGGATCTTTGCCGGAATACAAACTTTGCCACTGTCTTTGGCTTCAATATCCAACTGTACCCGCATTACGGTTTCCAGGTCGGTCGCCACCACGGTCAACTTGTTTTTTTCAACCTCAAACAAAAAATCTTCAAGGATCGGAAGCACCGTGTTAGCATTAATAACACCGGAGATATGCTGTAATTGTTTCAGCAACGAGGACGAGGATGCTATGAACTTCATATTAATAATTGAATGTGGCGAAACTACTGATTTTTGCCATACAGCCAACACTAAAAACGGGGTGAAAACAGGTTAAATATTTTGATTACCGGCGTTCTGTTCCGTGGTCTCGCCTTAGGCGAGATCCCTTGCGAACTTGTTCTGTTATTCTTTCCTTTTGGGGAAAGGAAAGAATAATCACTCTTGTACTGCAGGATCTCTACTCAGCAAAATCTACCACTCCATAAGGCCAATTCCAAACTCTCAACATAAAGCCCGAAACTGAAGCTTTTTAGTATATTGCCTTTCCACAAAACCTTACAATGCTCAATAAATTATTTGGCTGGGGAAAGAAAAAAGAAGTGCCAAAAGCAGGTCCGGAAATACCGTTTGGCCGCTATTCAGATAATAATAAACCGCTGGACAAAGTAAACCGCTGGACAGATGCGGATAACCTATACAAAGAAAAAAAATATCCCGAAAGCATTGATGCCTTTTTTGAATACCTGCGGGATGATACCATACAAAATGTGGTGTATGAAAGAAACGGTGCCGAAGGCCGCTTTGAATTATACCAGGGTTCTAAAATTGTAAGAGGAA
>LNFJ01000031.1 GCA_001464625.1 Bacteroidia bacterium Ga0077558
ACAATTATCCGTGGAACCTACCGTAAAGTTTACTACCGCTCCACACTGATTTAAATCATTACCTACCGTGATATTTGATGGACAGGTAATTACTGGCGGCGTAACATCATTAACTGTTACGGTAAATGTACATGGAGCAGCAACCACATTGCCAGCTGCATCTGTTGCAATATGAGTTACCGTTGTTGTTCCTACCGGGAAGGTTGAACCACTGGCAGGGCCAGCTATTCTTGATACTACTACTCCCGGACAATTATCGGTTGCTGTTGGAATTGTATAATTAACTACCGCACCACAAAGACTACCCGTGGAATTGGCTGTAATATTAGAAGGACATGATGTAAACGTTGGTTGCTGTGTATCATTAACCGTAACAGTAAAAGAACAAGCACCGCTACCAACTGATGATGTTACATTCACGGTTGTTGTGCCAACGGGGAATACACTACCCGATGGAATAGAATAAGTAATGGTACCGCAGGCACCAATAGTTCCTGGATCTGGATAATTTACAACTGCGCCGCAAGTGCCGGGATCATTTGAGACTGTAATATTGGCGGGACATGTAAGTATACAAGTTGGTCCAGGATTACATAAAGATGTTATAATATTTAATGACCAGGATGTCAGTGTTCCGGCATCACCCCCAAGGTCATCGGTAATTGACAAGGTCCAGATCCCATTAGGGTTTTCACCAATGAATGCACCTAATGCCTCTTCGGGAACAAGCGGAGTTGCTGTTATACCATTGGTAAATATTGCATCTGTAACAGGGCCCGGAGGATTTGTTCCACCTCCATTATCATCCCATAATGTACCATTAAATACATCATCATTTCCAGCTCCGTTATCTGTTGTTATAGTTACAACTGTACCAGCAGGTGAGGTCAAAGTAATATCTAGGTCTGCAGCAAAAGTATGCAGAATATTAGTAAACATATTTACATCAAGTAATTGTGTACCTGCTCCCGTAATGTTTATCGTTGAGGTAGTAGTAGCCACATCAACTATTGGAGTTGCAACATTATTGGAAAATGTTGAGGACACAGTCACTGGTGCACTGGCATAGCCTGATATATTAAGTGCCCATGAGCTTAGATTACCTACATCACCAGAAAGGTCATCAGTAATAGTTAACGTCCAAACTCCATTGGGATTTTCTCCAATAAATGCAGCCAGTGCTTCTTCAACTACTAAATTACTTTGCCCTACCCCATTAACATATAAAGCATCTGAAACGGGTCCGGGAGGATTGATTGTACCAGCATTATCATCCCATAGAGTGCCATTAAAAACATCATCATTTCCCGCTCCGTTATCTGTTGTAATAGAAACAACTGTTCCTGCTGGAGAGGTTAATGTAATATCCAAGTCTGCAGCAAATGTGTGAGTAATATTAGTAAGTACGTTTACATCAAAAAGATAGGGCAACGCACCAACTACAGTGATTGTTGAAGAAACTGTATTGACATCCAATATAGGCACGGGGGTGTTATTTGTAAACACTTGATAAGCACCGGGAGTACAAGGAGCTAATTGAGGCAAAATATTAATAGACCAGATACAGCTTGCACCCGCATCACCACCTACATGGTCGTTAACATGTAGTGTCCATGTACCATTGGCATTAATTCCAGAAAATGTATTTGCAAAAGTGAATGTGCCTACTGCAGGCACATTGGATGGAGTAGTTGGAAATGCAGGGATAATATTCACCCTTCCTTCTGGCCGGAAATTACCATTATAAGCAAACGAAGCTGGAGGGCATCCTCCAACAGCCGTTGAAGTAGTTACCGAAGCTGCTGTTATAAATGTAGCCGCACCATCAGAAAAAGTAATATCACCGTTATTATTACCAGCACCATTCCGAGTTGAAAGTTCAAGAATCTGGCCGCCAGGTGCTTGAAGCCACATTGCTAGGTCTCCGGTAAACGTATGGTTAAATTGTATTCTAACGCTGATGTCTGCACCGTTAGCAACAGTACCTACACCGGCTACATTTACGGTGCTGCTTGCAACTCCTGTTGTTGTAGCCGGAGCTCCAGTAGGAATAGCAAAATTAGGCCCTGTAAAAGTTTGAGCGGAAAGTTTCGGAGTAGAAATGATTAATAAGCCTACTACTCCAACAAAAAGCATGTAGATTTTTGACTTCATAATTGCAGTTATGGTATGTTAAATAATAAGGCGGAGTGAAACAATTCAATAGGGGGAGGAAAAATTATGGGTTGTAATCGAAATAATTACAATCGATATTAAGAAAAAAAAGCATACCGGCCAAATGCAATACTTGAAAAAAGACGCTACCGGCAAAAAAATACGACCGAAGGAATTTATAATGGGGGGTGAGCCATTAAAACCACTGATATCCCAAGCATTTTCAAACCGAAAAGTAAAAATCCCGGTTCCTTGAAACCGGGATTTTTTGAATTATTTTGAAGCCTTAGCCCAGGAGTCCTTCAACCCAACTGTCCGGTTAAATATCATTCCACTGGTGCTGCTGTCTTTATCCAATACGAAATATCCTTTGCGGATAAACTGATAGGCGTCTGCTGAATGGGCATTTTTCAAAGCTGGTTCAGCAAAGACAGATTTAATAGTTTGTAATGAGTCTGGATTAATATAATCTTTAAAATCTCCTTCTTCTGATGAAGGGTCTTCTACTTTGAATAAGCGGTCGTACAATCTTATTTCTGCAGAGATTGCATGTTTTACACTTACCCAATGCAATGTTCCTTTTACGTTGAGGCCGGAGGTATCGCTTCCACTTTTGCTTTCGGGAATATAAGTACAATGAACTGCTGTAATATGTCCATTATCGTCTTTTACTACACTTTCACATTTGATAATATAGGCACTTTTCAATCGAACCATTTGACCGGGTGCTAAGCGGAAATACTTCTTAGAAGGTATCTCCATGAAATCATCCCGTTCTATATATAATTCATTACTGAAAGGTATTTCCCTTGTACCTCCATTGGGATCTTCGGGATTGTTTTCGCTGGTTAGCATTTCATCATCTGCTGAATAATTAGTGACGACAACTTTCAACGGATCAAAAACTACCATGCGACGCAATGCTTTTTTATTCAAATCCTCCCGCACAAAAAATTCAAGCAATCCCACATCTACAATGTTTTCTCTTTTTGAAATACCTACTCTATCACAAAACTCCCGCAGTGCTGCAGCAGTATATCCTCTCCTCCTCATTCCACTGATAGTTGGCATACGGGGGTCGTCCCAACCTGTAACATGTTTTTCATTTACCAGTTGCAATAATTTTCTCTTGCTCATTACCGTATAGGTCATGTTGCGGCGGGCAAATTCATATTGGTGCGATGGATATATCTCCAGTTTTTCTATGCACCAATCGTATAACTCACGGTGAGGAACAAACTCCAACGTACATATGGAGTGAGTAATATTTTCAATGCTATCGCTTTGCCCATGTGCAAAATCATACATCGGGTAAATGCACCATTTGTCGCCGGTACGATGATGATGTACATGTTTGATTCGATATAATAATGGATCCCGCATTATCATGTTAGGACTTGCCATATCGATCTTTGCCCGCAACACTTTTTCTCCGTCTTTGTATTTACCGGCTTTCATTTCTTCAAAAAGCTGAAGATTTTCTTCTACGCTGCGGTCTGCATATTTGTTTCTTTTGCCGGGTTCGGTTGGTGTTCCCTTTTGCGAGGCTATTTCTTCTGGGGTACTATCATCGACATAAGCCAATCCTTTTTTGATAAGGGCTAGTGCAAATTCATACAGCTTATCAAAATAATCCGAAGCATATAATTCATTCTTCCATTCAAAGCCGAGCCATTTTACATCGTCTTTAATACTCTCCACATATTCTGTTTCTTCTGTTACCGGGTTTGTATCATCAAACCGAAGATTAGTATAACCGCCAAATTTTTTAGTGAGACCGAAATTTAAACAAATGCTGGTAGCATGGCCAATATGCAAATACCCATTAGGTTCTGGTGGAAAACGGGTAACAATTTCTTTGTACTTGCCATCTTTCAGGTCTTGCTCAATTATTTCTTCGAGGAAATTAAGACTGCGTTCTTCGCTTTTTAAATCTGCTGACATAGTGTGCAAAGGTAAGGAAATGAGGGTGTTGATGGATGACAAGCGTAGAAAAATGTGGGCCAAGCTTAGTTCGCTGAGATCGCAGAGAAGCTTCGAAATTGGTGAATAGAATTACTACCGTACAAGTGTGCGACGCAACGAAGCTGATAGTAGCAATGCAGTTGGCAAAAAAATTATGCCTTAACTTTCGTTCTTATTAACTATTTGCTTGTGAGAGGAAAAAATGATCTTTTTTATTCGAAGCTTCCTACAAATGAAATTCCACTGAGTGAATTACTAACGGAAGAGCATTTGTTTTATAAAATCCCAGATGATTGGCATGTACTAATTACAGATGTAAAAAATAGTACACAAGCAGCCTTGGACGGACGCCATCAAACTGTAAATTTAGTGGCAACGGGCAGCATTGTTGCTGCATTGAATGTGGCCAACAAAGACAATATATTGGTACCATTCTTCTTTGGTGGCGATGGGGCAACTTTTATTATTCCACCCACTTTGCTGGAACGAACTTTAACAGCATTGCATCAACACCGGGAAAATACCTTAAAGAATTTTGGCCTGACGCTGCGAGTTGGGCATGTACCAGTTGCGGAATTATATACTGAGAAAAGTGAACTTAAAGTAAGCAAACTAAAAACTTCGCAACGATTTACTATACCTGTAATACTTGGCGATGGGCTTACGTTTGCTGAAATGAAAATAAAAAATGCCGATGCCGCTATAATTGAAATTGATATTAATTTGCCTGACCCGGATATGTCGGGTATGCATTGCCGCTGGGATAAGATTAAGCCTCCATCAAACAATTTTGAAATAGTAAGTTTATTGGTAATTGCACAAAATGGAATTTCGCAAGCTGAGGTATTCAAGGATGTTATGATCGCTATTGAAAAAATTTATGGTAACTCTGTTAGCCGAAAACCAATTAGCATTGATAAGTTGAGAATGAAAGCAACTTTTGAAAAAGTAGCTGCTGAGATGAGAACAAGGTTGGGAAGTTTTAGCATAACCTACCTCGTAAAAACATGGTTTACTACTTTATTGGGTAAAGCTTATTTTAAAACAAAAAAAGGAAAGGAATACCTCTACAAATTAGTAGACATGAGTGACACGTTGGTGATAGATGGAAAAATCAATACCGTAATAACCGGAACCGAAACTCAGCGGGAACAATTAGATGCCGAATTAAAAAAAATGGAAGATGAGCAACGCATTTTATATGGCCTTCATGTAAGTAGCGAATCCGTCATGTCATGTTACGTTAGAAACATGGACGACCAGCATGTGCATTTTGTGGATGGCGCAGACGGTGGCTACACCAAAGCCGCTGGTGTTTTAAAAAAGAAAATTGCAACCCTAAAGGGGTTGGAATAAATCTTCATTAGTTTATTTACCGATCAATTATCGACTTCGGATAAAAAGAATCCGATATCAGCAAGTACCAGAGAAGGCTCTGTGTAATTCAGTAATGTGCTTTTGAGGTTTCCTGTAAGCTCATCACGGCTAATACAAAAAGCAGCTTTGATTATTGACAGTTTATACGAATTGATTTTAAATTGAGCCAGCCTTGCTCTTTGGATAGTATGGCTGTCGTGCAATTGAAACTCCTCGGCAATATGTGCCTGGTCGTTGTAGAATGGATGGTTCATACAGACGGATATTGGTTTTTTAAATAGGACTGGACTTTTCTAGAACGAAGGAAGGGAAATAAAATTGTAATACGCTCTTTTACCCATAAAATCAACAAGTTATATTTGAATTATAAGTATTTATGCTCTGACAATAAGCAATTTTACCATTATAGGTATCTTTTAAAAAAAACTGCCTTGCCCCGACAGAGTAAACAATACCATCAGCTATTTTTTTCTGGCTTTGCTGTAGGAGATTTAATTCCAATTATAGTGTAAGTAATAATGAAACTATCGATCCTACTAACAAGTAAAGCAGCACAATCATCCTTTGGGTTATAAGTGTAATCCTTGCAAGTTATTTCTTACTGGTTAATGGGTTTTCCTATTTCGATGATGGCGAATATGCATTATCTTTATAAAAAATAATTAATCTGTATGTCGTTGCTTAATCAAAACAATAAGAAAGGAAAAAAGAAAGACAATAAGAAAGCGGCTCCCGGGGCAAATGCGGCGGGCTCTAAATTTATACAAAAGCCAACAAAATCAGGCGGCTTCGTAAGCAAGCAATCTAATACCGGTTCGCAAAGAGGTAGCTAATTTTATTATTGTGTTTATAATTTTTTCTGGCGGTTTCTTTTAAGAGCCGCTTTATTTTTTGTTAGCTGCCCACCTAGTATTCACCTTTTTAAGAATTTCCCCTTCAATAACTTGTCCATTACTTCTTCCTTTTGATTGCGGCTGATTGGGATATGTCTTTCGCCTATTCGAATGTCGCTGCCTTCAATACTGTCAACTTTTGATGCCGCTACGATGTATGATTTGTGAACCTTTAAAAACTTATCAGCTGGAAGGTAATCTTCTACTGACTTAAAAGTCAGATAGGTCATGTACTTTTTATCTGCCGTGTAGATAGTTACATAATTCTGCAAGGCCTCTACAAACAATACTTCATCGTAGGCAATCTTCACCAACTTGTTATCTGCTTTAATAAAAAAGTAAGTTACCGCTGAAGGTTCGGAGGTATTCTTATCTCTTACTTCATAATACTCTTTTGCCTTGAGAGAAGCTTTTAAAAAACGTTCAAACGAAATTGGTTTCACTAAGTAATCCAATGCATTTACCTCAAAGCCTTCCAATGCATATTGCGGATAGGCAGTTGTGAAAATTACAGGTGGTGCATTTTGTAACGTCTTAAAAAATTCAAGTCCGGTTATTTTAGGCATTTGAATATCTAAAAAGAGAAGTTGCACTCCGCCATTGCTGATAATATCTGTTGCTTTAAGAGGGTTATCGAACTCGCCAACCAAATTCAAAAAATCGGTATCGGCTATATACTCTTTCAGGCCTTTCCGGGCCAGTGGTTCATCATCAATAACAATACAGTTAATACTCATGATAAATGAAGATTAAGTTGCACATTAAAACTGTTTTCTGTTTCATCAATTTTCAATTCATGCAGTTCTGGGTACAAAAGCTCCAATCTCCTTTTTACATTATTCATTCCTATACCGCCCTGCTTCTCAGTGGAAGGTGCTTTATCTTTTGAATTAGAGACCGAAAAAACAAAAGAGCCGTTTACCCGAAACATATCCACTTTTACAAAATTGGGCTGATCACTAAAGTGCGATATATGTTTAAATGCATTTTCCACAAAAGGCACTAATAACAATGGTTCTATTAAAAACCCTTTTACATCCGCCGCCGCATTGAATTGTACTGTATATTTTTCATCTTTTCGCAGTTGCTGCAAATCAACATAATCTTTCAGGTAGTGAATTTCTTTTTCGATGGGGATCTTGCTATCATTCATTTCATATAACTGATACCGCAACAGTTCAGAAAATTTATGCAAGGCCCCCCTGGCCTCTGCATTATCTTTATTAATAAGAAAGTAAACAGAGTTAAGTGAGTTAAATACAAAATGTGGATTGATCTGCGATTTTAAAAAATTCAATTCGGCTTCTGCCTTTTCCTTTGCCGTCTCCGCCATGCGTTGTTGCAGTTTTCCATAATCAAACATTAGTTTGATAGATGCTCCGGCAAATACCAGAATAAAATGAGGAATAATATTATCATAAAGCCGGGCTTTAATATTTGTGGTCCAATCATACAATGCAGGACTATTTAGCAAGCGGCCAAGAATATTCATTTTTACGGCACTGCTGAGTATGATCAATGCAATAAACGAAATGCCAAGAGCCAGGTATTTCTTTTTATATAATAATTGTGGTATTAAAACATAGTTGGTGATGTAAATCATCAACGCCAGATCAAAAACTTTAATGAAAGTAACAGCGAATGCTTTCTTTGAAGATGAATAATCATCTACCCGAAGAAAGTACCATATGCCGAATACCATCAGCCAGAAAAATAAATGATGTGCTTTATATTTTAATAGTCCCCTGTTCTGCATAAATCAAAATAAAAGTACTAATTCCCCACGGCAAAACAGTTTACACCAATTGCAGGCTTTACATGACAAGCAGCAAAATGACCTTTTATCAAGTATCAGGTGCCACTGGTGTAAATAGCGGATAAGTAAAAATAAATCAGGCAACCTTAGCTAAAACTTTCAGCCATGAAACGAATAATGAGCATCTTCGTTTTTTCCCTGGTTGCTTTATCAAACTGCGGACAAAACAATTCTCAGCAACCCAATAAAAAGAACCAGCAGGACATAAAAGTAGGTGGCCGCTGTGAAAATTGTGAAGCTATTTATGAAAGTCCCATTGCTTTTGATAAACTAAAGAGTATTGATACCTTACCGGGATTTAATGCTGATGGGCCAAAAATTGAAATTAGTGGAGTTGTGTATAAAAGCGACTGCGTAACGGTTGCGCCGGATATAATTCTATATGTGTACCATACAGACCAAAAAGGTATATATCCAAAACCGGAAAACAAGCAAGGAATCGCCAGCAGGCATGGTTATATAAGAGCCTGGATAAAAACTGATGCGCAAGGAAGATATAGATTTTATACGTTGGTGCCGGCCTCATATCCCAACAGTTATAATCCAAAACACATTCATGCCATTACTAAAGAGCCGGGTAAAAGTGAATATTGGATCGATGATTTTTTGTTTGCAGATGACCCTCTGTTACCAAAAGAAAAAACACAAAGTCCAAGGGGTGGTAATGGGGTTATTCAACCTGTTTCGGATGGTTCACTTTTAAAAGCAACAAGAAATATTGTATTGGGTAAAAACGTAACCGGCTATCCTGACTAGCAGAAGAGGTTTATTTTACATAAAAATCAGCTCTAACCTTGTAATATGTTATAGCTCTCTCAACAAGGTTAGCTATCATTCCATTTACTTTTAGGCGCCACATATTCTTTTCTTTATCAAAAGAACATTCAATCGTTCCATTTGCAACATTAACATACGACACCTGGTCACCAGAGCGAAATGAATATTTCGCTGCCACATCTTTACCACCGGGGCTTATTTTGATTTTATATTTACCCGATTTCAACTTTCTATCCCGGAAAAACATTGTAAAGAATTGATCCCGTTGCTGAATGGCAATCGTAAGGTCGCCGCTAACCCGATACACTTTTAATGTAGCAGGCAGCCCTTCAATAAAAAAATTGTTAGAACTGACCGTATCGGTAATAAACAGAGGACACTTTCGCAAAATGGTGTCTCTCTCCTGCTGGGCAGAGGCTGTAAAAGAAACTAAAATAAGAAGGATGAAGGTTAATGACCGCATTATGCTATGCATTTAAAGATAAAAAGTACTGAAATTTTTCAACTTACATACTACTCCTTTTGTAGTACCTGGTTTTTTAAACCCTTTGTCCAAACAAAAGACTACCAATTCGCACCATATTACTCTTTTGCTCCACCGCAATTTTATAATCGCTGCTCATGCCCATGGAGAGAATCCTAAGTTGAGGGTATTTGTCAAAAAGAGCTTTTAATTTCTGAAATTCCGCTTTGACTAATTGCATATCTTTTGTAAAACTTGCCATCCCCATTAATCCGGCAATTTGAACGTTGGCCATTCCCTGAACCTCCAATTGATCCATTACCAGCCTAAGCTCTTCTTCATCAAAGCCAAACTTGGTTTCCTCTTTGGCTATGTGAACTTGTAGCAGGCAATCGATCACTCTATTACATTTAGCACCCTGCTTACTTATTTCCTTTAGGAGCTTTAGACTATCTACTCCATGTATCAGTTGCACAAATGGAGCTATTAACTTTACTTTATTGGTTTGCAGATGGCCAATAAAATGCCAGCGGATGTCTTTCGGTAGTTGTTCAGCTTTTTCAACCAACTCCTGAACATAATTTTCCCCAAAGTCCCGCTGACCAAGCTGGTATAGCTCAAGAATATCTTCAACAGGCTTTGTTTTAGACACAGCAATGAGCTCTACTTTATGGTCATCGAGAAATTTTTTGATATCTCTGTATGCTGAAATATTTACTCCCATATTTATTTAAAAAATACCCGGATAAAGGTATACCCGGAATAACAGTTTCCATTATTTTTATCTGAAATAGAATTTATTTCCATTAACAATTGATCAAAAACTCCCTCCCACCAACACATGCTAATTTTCAAAAATACGCTGCTTAGCACTCTTATCTTGTTTTTTGCTATACAAACTAATTATGGTCAAAGCTATAATGGTAAAATAGTAATCTTTTTCACAGATACGTTAGAAGGGAAAATCACTGTAAACCTTACCGGAGAGAACAAGGGTCTTGTATATATTGAAACAACGACAACCAGCAAGTCAAAAAAGAAAGGAGAAAAGATTACAGCTTCAACCACTGAAAAAAACGGCTATAACCCTGCTATTATTAATGCCATACTTATTGGGGGGAAGACGTATAAATTTAAAGACCTTAGAAACGATTATGAAGATAAAAATTCACTTGAAAATTGCTGCGTAGAAAGTATTGCCGGAAATGACAGTATTGCTATCTATCAATGGACAAATAATGACGGTCGTTTATCATATTATACAACTACACCAAGATTTACCGAATATGCTGAAAATATTGAACACCCAAAGTATGATGACGGAGGATTCAAAACATTTATGGCAATTAAGCTAAGTCGTTGCAAAAGCCTTGGCGACAAAATCTATGAGATGGCAGATGGATATTTTTACGAAAACAAAACAGCTTCTCTGGAGGAGAAGCTGCAAGTTTGGAAAAACATTATACGGGACTATATAGCCTGCTGGTAATTTATTTCAATATACTTCTGCTGATTACAATTCTTTGTACTTCACTGGTTCCTTCATAAATCTGGGTGATTTTAGCATCACGCATAAGCCGTTCTACATGGTATTCTTTTACAAAACCATAGCCACCATGTACCTGTACGGCTTCCACCGCTGTCCACATTGCAGTTTCTGAAGAAAATACTTTTGCCATGGATGAGCTTAATGTATAATCGATCTTATTATCCTTTTCCCAGGCAGCTTTCAAACAAAGCAATCTTGATGCTTCGATTTTTGTGGCCATATCGGCCAGCTTAAATGCAATAGCCTGGTGATTCATGATCTCCGTACCAAAGGCTTTTCTTGTTTTTGCATATTCTCTGGCAAATTCAAATGCGCCGCTAGCAATCCCCAATGCCTGAGAAGCTATACCGATTCTGCCGCCTGCCAATGTTTTCATGGCGAATTTGAATCCAAAACCATCTTCACCGATTCTATTTTCCTTAGGCACTTTAACATCACTAAACATTACAGTATGCGTATCACTACCTCTAATTCCTAATTTGTTTTCTTTGGCGGCTACTGTTACACCCGGCCAATTCTTTTCAACTATCAAACAATTTATTCCTTTGGATCCTTTTGACCGGTCGGTTTGTGCCATCACTAAATAAGTAGAAGCAGTGCCACCGTTGGTTATCCAGTTCTTTGTTCCATTCAGTAAATAATGATCCCCTTTATCTTCTGCACTGGTTTGTTGGGAAGTAGCGTCGCTTCCGGCTTCCGGTTCGCTCAGCATAAAAGCGCCGATATGTAATTCGCCGTCCTTTACCCCTTGTGCTAAAGGAATAAGATATTTTTGTTTCTGCTCTTCGCTGCCATATTCCTGAAGACCGTAGCAAACCAGGCTATTGTTCACACTCATTACTACACTCACACTGGCATCAATTTTAGAAATTTCTTCCATTGCCAGAACATAGCTTATAGTATCCATTCCGGCACCCCCGTATTTTGGATCCACCATCATACCCAGAAAGCCCAGTTCGGCTAACTTCATCACTTGTTCACGGGGAAACTGTTGCTTTTCATCTCTTTCAATTACTCCTGGCAGGCATTCATTTTGTGCAAAATCTCTTGCCGCTTTCTGAATCATTAGTTGCTCTTCAGTCAATTGAAATAACATATAGTAGATATCGTTTAGGTGTGCAAAGATAAGGGCAAGGCTTTCTACTACATAAACATACAAGATTTGCAACTAATTCTATTACAACAGTTATTATCATCGTTACGGGATTCTTTTTTGGCATAACTTTGCACCCGTAAATAAAGGCTATGAAAAAAATCCACATTGCACTGCTTGTACTGATTGCCGGCGCTATCGCCGTGCTGCTTACATTTTTAAAAACTACCAGTACTTACGACACCGTTGACACCGCTATTTCAAAACCGGGCAAGTATGTTCACTTGATGGCAAAACTTGATAAATCGCAGCCTGTTGAATATGATGCGTTAAAAGATGCGAACTATTTAAGCTTTACGGCTGTTGATACGTTAGGTAAATCAGTAAAGGTTGTTTATCACAATACAAAGCCTGATAATTTTGAGATCAGTGAACGATTAGTGTTAAAGGGAAAATACAACGATGGTATTTTTAACTGTGATGCTATACAAACAAAATGTCCTTCTAAATATAAAGAGGATATGAAGCCTACTGATAAAAAATTACAAACGGCTACTACTGAATCGCCAACTTCAAACAATTCTGCCGAATCTAAATACTAACAGGGAATGGATTATATAGGTGAGCACCTTTTACCAGGACAACTAGGACATTTTTTTATTGTACTTTCTATCGTTGCTTCTTTTGTCGCCACTTTTGCATATTTCCGATCCGCTAAATCAGCATCTGAGCTAGATGGAGACTACTGGAAAAAACTTGCCCGTATTGCTTTTATCACCGAAGTTATTTGTGTAGTTGGAACTTTTGTGGTGTTATTTTATATCATCCACAGCCACCTTTTCGAATACCATTATGCCTGGAAACATAGCAGTTTATCGTTGGAATTCAAATACTTGTTGGCCTGTTTTTGGGAAGGACAGGAAGGAAGTTTTATGCTCTGGAGTTTCTGGCATTGTGTGTTGGGTTTAATATTGATTAAAACCAGCAAGCAATGGGAAGCACCTGTGATGATGGTAGTAAGCTTTATGCAATTTGCCCTTGCTACAATGATCGCCGGTATCTATATCTTTAACTGGAAGATGGGCTCCAACCCTTTTATTTTATTAAGAGATTCAGGGGTATTAGATAATGCACCTGCACTTCATATTGGTGGAGATGTAAATCAACCCTTGCGGCCAGATTATTTATTGTCTATAAAAGATGGTAATGATCTGAATCCATTATTGCAGAATTACTGGATGGTTATTCACCCCCCGGTTTTATTTTTAGGTTTTGCATCTACGATTGTTCCGTTTGCATTTGTTATTGCCGGATTATGGAAAAAGAAATTTGGGGAGTGGACAAAACCTGCACTTCCATGGGCATTATTTTCGGCTGCAATATTTGGAGTAGGAATTATGATGGGTGCTATGTGGGCATATGAGTCGCTAACCTTTGGTGGCTATTGGGCATGGGATCCAGTGGAGAATGCATCCTTAGTTCCGTGGCTGATATTAATATCAGGCATACACACTTTATTAATTTATAAACATACCGGGCATTCATTAAGAGCAACGCATTTATTTTTTATTCTTTCTTTCGGATTTGTGCTTTATTCAACTTTCTTAACCCGTAGCGGCATTTTGGGGGAAACATCGGTTCATGCCTTTACGGATCTGGGAATGAATTTTCAATTGCTCACATTCTTATTAGTGTTTGTGGTACCCGCCTTGGTTTATTTCGCTATGCGGTATAAAGAAATTCCAGCTATTAAAAAAGAAGAGGCTGCTTCCTCAAGAGAGTTCTGGATGTTTATTGGTGCATTAGTTTTCTTTTTATCGGCATTAGTTATCATTGGCAAAACATCATTGCCAGTATTAAATAAGATACTGGGAACAAAACTAGCACCACCTGAAAATGTAGAGTTCGACTATAACCAGATTCAGATTTTTGTAGCTATTATCGTTGCTGCGTTAACAGCCATTACCCAATATCTCAAATACAAAGAAACCCCAACAAAATATTTTTGGAAAAAGATTGCACTGCCAACAGTAATAGCCATTATAGCAGCATCATTTGTTCTCGGATTTGGAGATGTTAATTATGAAAAAGAAACGGTAGGCTTTATGGCTGCAATATGGGTGGCTGTAGCATGTAGTATTTACACTATTATTGCCAATGCAGCTTACATATGGATTGGCATAAAAGGAAAACTAAAAATATCAGGCGGCTCTGTTGCCCACGTAGGTTTTGGTATGGTGTTATTGGGCATTTTAATTTCTTCTTCTAAAAAAGAAGTATTGTCCAATAATATAAATGGAATTCCTGCCCCATTGGCAGAAACAGAAGACCCGAGGGAAAACCTAACATTGGTTAAAGGTCTTACTTCAGACATGGGTAAATACACTCTTACCTACGAAGGAGATTCTTCACACCCTAAAAAAGAACTGTCTTTTTATAAAATACATTTTAAAAGAAAAGATGGTAAAGAAGAGTTTACATTAACTCCCAATTCGTTTGTTAATTACAAAGGCAACGAAGGATTAATGTCGAACCCTGATGCGAGACATTACTGGACACATGATGTGTTTACCTACATTACTTCAATCGCCAATCCCGATAACACAAAAGATACGGCTTCCTTTAAACCGGTGCCGTTGAAAATAAACGATACTGTTTTTTACTCCAACGGATTTATTGTAATGGAAGGTTTGAATACAAAAGACAGTTTACCAAAAGAGCTTTTTGGTGAAAAAGGAGAATTGCATGAAGCCCCTTTGAAAATCTATTCAAAAACCGGCTCTATTTATACCGTTACTACCCGCCTAGCAGTGGCAAAAGGTAATACGCTATCGCTTCCAGATACCATTACTGCAGAAAGCATTGTACTTCGTCTGCAAAAAGTAAATGCCGATCGGACTATTGAGTTAGGCATTAAAGAATCTAATTCCATAATGGAGTACGTAACTATTAAAGCCTATAAGTTTCCATTTATCAGGTTACTATGGTTTGGGGTGTTGGTTACGGCAATAGGCATACTAATGAGTATGGTACACCGCATCAGCCAAAACCGTAAGAGCCGTCTTCAGTCATAATTTTGGCTTTTTTGAAACAGCAACTTAGGTAGTTTTGTTGTCAAATTAGAGAATGCCAACCCTGTTTTCTATTTTTACAGCGCAATGATTTCCAGTAAGTCATACTATATAAAAGGCTTGTGCCTGTTATCTTTCCTGTTATTCCTATCAGGCACCCGTTTATTTGCACAAATCGATTCTATACCGGTTGTAGCTGATTCTACCGAACTGGCCTTGTTGAAAATGAAAGAGCAACGAAAAAAGTGGGGGCCAAATGATACTATTTTAACTTCCGCCATTTTCTATCAAAATGAAATTGTAAACTATAAAGAACAGGATATGGTTTGGGTATCCAAACTATCCCCGGATAAGTTGGCCAAGTTTATACAAGAATGGACCAGATTGCGCAATGCAGTGTATGTTACTTATCCCTATGCAAGAGTAGCCGGGGCAACAATTAATGAAATAAATGTCAAACTGCACGGAGTAGAATCTAAAAAAGAGAGAAAAGAATATATCAAAACCCGGGAGAAAGAATTAAAACAACAATTCAGCGACCCCTTATCTAATCTTTCTGTTTACCAGGGAAAAATTTTGATGAAACTCATTAATCGTCAAACAGGTAATAACTGCTACTCGATCATTAAAGAATACAAAGGCGGATTAAACGCAAGGTTCTATCAAACTGTTGCCTTTTTTGTAGGTGGTAATCTAAAACAGGATTGGGATCTAAAAGAAAACCAATTGGACCGCCAGATTGAAAACATTGTGAAAGAGATTGATGGTAGTTGGTATGCGAATCCATATAGAAAATAAAGATTGATTTACTCATACAAATCTTCCCGGCCTCAAAAATTTTCCTCTTTATCTTTACTTGATTAAAATAATCTACTTGTTGGTTTTATCAGTAATCAGAAATAAATAATATGAAACTTGATATACTTGCCATTGGTGTTCACCCGGATGATGTAGAACTTGGTTGTTCAGGCACTTTGATCAATGAAATTAAGCTGGGAAAAAAAGCCGGTATTATTGATTTAACACAGGGTGAACTTGGAACCCGGGGCACTATTGAAACCCGTTATAATGAAGCTGCCAATGCCGCTATGATCATGGGAGTGCAGGTTAGAGAAAATTTAAAAATGCGGGATGGCTTTTTCAAAAATGATGAAACACATCAATTGCAAGTAATACAAGCCATCAGAAAATACCAACCAGATATAGTTATTGGTAATGTATTGCATGACCGGCACCCCGACCATGGCCGTGCCGGAAGTATGATTGCCGAATGTTGCTTTTTAGCCGGACTTGCCAAAATAGAAACGAAAGATGAAAATGGAAATGCACAACAACGATGGAGACCTTCCTATGTGTTGCATTATATACAGGATTGGTATCATGAACCAGATCTGTTGATTGACATCAGTGATGTATTTGAGCAACGGATGAAAGCAGTGCAGGCTTATACTACACAATTTCATAACACTAATCCGAACAACGGGGAACCGCAAACTTATATTTCTACACCAGATTTCCTGGAGAGTGTAATTGCAAGGGCCAGAATGTTTGGAAAAAGGATTGGTGTTAAATATGCAGAAGGTTTTATAAGTGAGAAAAAAATCGGGATTAAAAACCTTACTGCATTAATACAAAATGAAACATAAACGTTTGTTTGAAAACAACTTAGGCTGAAACGTTAAACAAAATCCACATTTGTCAATATCAACCGATTGACTGAATTTTCCGGCTATTTATAAGCATTAATAAGTTACCTTTGCCGTTGAAAAAGTTAACTATGGCAAGCCCAAAATTCTCCAGTGCATCTCAGTCCTTTCATGGCGAATTAAAAAGAAGAATAAGTGAGTACTTCACTAAAGAAGGAAAAGAATCAACAGGAAATTTTTCTTTATATTTTAAAGCAATTTTGTTGGTGGTAAGCTTTATAGCAGTTTACACTCATCTTGTGTTTTATACACCCACTACCTGGTTAGCTATCGTTGAATGTATTGTTCTTGGTGGCCTTACTGCAGCTATTGGTTTCAATATTATGCATGATGGATTACATGGCAGTTTTAGCCGCAACAAATGGATTAATGAGCTTGCTGGTTTATCCCTTAATTTCTTAGGTGCTAATAATTTCATGTGGCGTTCTAAACATAATATCATTCACCATACATATACAAATATTGAGGGTATAGATGATGATATTGAAGCAAAACCATTGCTTCGTCTTTGCGAAACCCAGAAATATTATAAAATTCATCGTTTTCAGCATTGGTATTTTTGGTTGGCCTATTCCCTACTTTATATCTGGTGGGTTTTCTTTACTGACTATAAAAAATATTTCCTCGGAAGAATTGGCCCTACTTCGTTGACAAAAATGTCGATAGGAGATCATATTTCTTTCTGGGGCTTTAAACTACTACATGCCTTTATCTTTGTAGCAGTGCCCATTTATACACTCGGTTTTTCTAGCTGGCTTATAGGTTTCCTAATCTATGGTATGTTTACAGGAGTGGTACTAAGTATAGTTTTCCAGTTGGCGCATACAGTAGAACATACTCATTTTCCAAAAGCCAATGTTGAAACTAACAGAATGGAAGATGAATGGGCAATACACCAGCTAAAAACCACGGCCAATTTTGCCACTCGTAACCGTTTAATTTCATGGTGGGTTGGCGGTTTGAACTTCCAGGTTGAGCATCATCTTTTTCCAAGAATATCGCATGTACATTACCCTGCTATCAGTAAAATAATTAAAAAAGCTTGTGAGGATTTCAATGTTCCGTATATCGAATATCCAAAAATGCGGGTGGCGGTTGCATCGCATGTAAATCACCTGAAAAATCTTAGTAGAAAAAATAATCATTAACACTTAATTCAAAATATTTACCCGGGAGTTGCTTTGCAACTCCTTTTTTATGCTGTATTATGGGATAGTGTGTTATCCACAAGTTTAACAGCAATTTTGTTCTTAATACAAAGCAGATTAATTTACATCGCTTTTTATATCTCTCTTTATGATCAACGACACAACTTTTGACCCCAACTTTGTAAGTAATCCCAATAATAATATTTTCGGTTTACCAACAAACGAAGAAGATTCAAGACTTATAATTGTACCCGTACCATGGGAAGTAACGGTAAGTTGTACGGCCAGCACTGCCCGTGCCCCGGAAACTATTTTACGGGCAAGTATGCAGGTAGATCTTTTTGATCCGGAAATGCCGGATGCATGGCAGCAGGGTTTTTATATGCGGCCAAGCGATAAAAAAGTGCTGATGAAAAGCGATTACCTACGAAAAGAAGCTGAACTATATATTGACTATATATCGAAGGGTGAAGAAGTTGCGGCCAACACATTTATGTGTAAAACACTAAAAGAAGTAAATGAAGGAAGTGTTTTCATGAACAACTGGGTTTATGAACAAACCAAGGCTTTAATGGATAGAAACAAATTGGTTGGACTATTAGGCGGCGACCACAGCACACCGCTTGGTTACATGAAGGCGATTGGAGAAAAGCATGGCAATTTCGGCGTTCTACAAATTGATGCACATTTTGATTTGCGGGAAGCATATGAAGGATTTAATTATTCTCATGCAAGCATTATGTATAATGCGTTGAAAGAAATTCCGCAGTTAGAAAGATTAGTTCAGGTTGGTGTTCGTGACTTTGGAAGCGACGAATGGGAATATGTAAAAAATAGCAACTTCAGAGTGATAACCTACTTCGATAAGGAAATAAAGAACCGGCAGTTTGAAGGACAAACCTGGAAAAATATTTCAGAAGAAATTATCAGCAAACTACCCGACAAAGTATTTATAAGTTTTGATATAGACGGGCTGGATAGAAAGCTATGCCCATTTACTGGCACACCTGTACCTGGTGGTTTTGAATTAGACCAGATTTTTTACTTATTTACCCAATTGGCAAAAAGTGGTAAAACAGTTGTTGGTTTTGATTTGAATGAAGTAGGTATAGGAGGTGATACAGACTGGGACGCTAATGTTGGTGCCAGAGTTTTATATAAGCTTTGTAATTTAATGGTGACAACTAATAATAATTGATGCGGCAGTTTCAAATTATCCTGAAAAACGAAAAGAAAAAACAATACGAAAAGATTGCCTTCTTTATTATAATTGCCAATATCGCTGCATTTATCTTTTTATCGTTCGTATCATTAACCAAAACAGGACGCATCTCTTTTTTAGTGGGAGCAGTTGCTGTTTTTATCTGCCTTGCTATAGATTTTTTTCTTACCCGTATAAAAAATAATGAAGATACTCCTTACCGGCTTTTTGCATTATTTGTGATCTCAATGGTTTGGATCAATTCATCCTACTGGTGGATAGGCGTTATTCTTTTTGTACCAGAAATGTTTTACCTGGTTTCCAAACGTCCGTTATTAGTAATTACAGGAAAAGATAAGATCATCTACCCCTCCTTTCCAATCAAAAACATTGTATGGCCCTCTTTAAATAATGTGATCTTAAAAGATGGTCTGCTGACCATAGATTTGAAAAATAATCAACTTATCCAGCAGCCAATAGATGAAAGCAAAACCTCTGTAAATGAGCAAGAATTTAACGACTTTTGCAGGGAACAACTAAGTAAATGAGTTTACAACAATCTCCATATATCCTATACTCAGACGGTAAGGGTAATATTTTTGAAGACACTTCGCTTTTTGTAACTGGCCGAAGCGGTTGGGATGCTTTTGAAGTACCCGAAGACGAATGGATCGAACTGCCGAATGGCGGCTCTCTGTACGAACTACCCGGACGAAAAGGAATTGGCATTGATGTCGTAACTGGTGAAATGCGTTTATGTGAAAAAGGTTGGGCTGTTGCTGCATTTATACCTCCGGCACATACTGGTTTTTATTTGGCCGCCTACGAAACGGATAAAGATGCTCCTACGCTTCCTTTGTTTTGCTATACGGCAGCAGGCTGGTTGAATGACAAATTTTATGTACCTGCTACCAGAATAGAACCCGACATCCGGCAGGATTGCGATGGATACGACCAGAAAAAAGTGGAAGAAGGTGTAAAGGTTTTACAAAAGCATTATCCGCATAATCGGTTGGTCAGTCATCTTACTAATAATTGTGCATTAACTTATACCTGCCCGGCTGCAAGAAATTTTTCATTAGGAAGATGGGAATGCCCCGTTCCTGTTTCTCCAGCTTGTAATGCAAACTGTGTAGGTTGTATTTCGCTGCAACCAGATGAAGAGCCCATTGTTTCAACACAAGACCGGTTGACTTTTAAACCTACCGCAGAAGAGATCGTTGAGTTTACAGTGCCGCATCTTGAATCTGCTCCTTATCCAATCATAAGCTTCGGTCAGGGTTGCGAAGGCGAACCATTGTTGATGTGGGAAACCATTCGGGATTCAATTATTGAAATAAGAAAACATACAAAAAAAGGAAGCATCAATATTAATACAAATGGTTCTAAACCGGATGCAGTAAGAGCATTGTGTGAAGCAGGACTTGATTCCATTCGTGTAAGTACCAACTCTGCCAGAAGAGAAACGTATATGCCTTATTATCGTCCTAACAATTATGATTTTAATGATATTATAGAAAGCCTGAAGGTTGTTACTTCTTTTGGTGGCTGGACGTCTATCAACTATTTTGTGTTTCCGGGCATGACCGATTCTGTTGAGGAATATGAAGCATTAAGAAAACTGATAAAAGAAACAGGATTGAAAATGATCCAATGGAGAAATTTCAATATTGACCCCGATTGGTATTTAGGAAAGATCGGTGTAACAGAAATTGGGGAATGCCTTGGTGTATATCAACTGCAGCAATTGATCCGTGAAGAATTTCCTGATCTGAAGTTTGGTTATTTTAATCCTCCGATAGAAAGAATCAAAGGTAAATTTGAAATGGATTTTGCGCATCATTAACCTTACATGAACCAACAAACCGCTCAACGAAATATTTACATCGGAGTAGGACTGGCAGTGCTTGCTGCATTTATTTGGTCGGGCAATTTTGTAGTAGCAAGAGCCGTTAAAAATGAAATCCCTCCACTCAGTCTTAGTTTTTTTCGCTGGTTAGTTGCATCCATTATTATTTTCCCTTTCGCATTTAAAAAGTTCAAAAAAGAATGGCTGGTTGTAAAACAATCCTGGCACTATTTGTTTTGGGCATCACTTTCTGGCATTGCATTGTTCAACACATTTGTATATGTTGGCGCACATTACACTTCTGCAATTAACCTGGCATTGATCGGTACTACCTCCTCTCCCATTATGGCAATTATTTTTGCCCGAATATTTTTAAAAGAAAAGATTGGCTTTCTAAAATTAGCAGGTCTTATCACTTGTATCATTGGTGTATTGTTCTTGCTATCAAAAGGAAATTTTCAAAATCTTCTTTCCTTGCAATTTGGCGAAGGTGACTTGTGGGTTTTGCTGGCCGCCTTTTGTTTTGCCGTATATAATACATTGGTAAAGAAAAAACCCGCTGCTATTTCTCCTGTCAATTTTTTATTTGTCATTTTTAGCCTCGGCGCATTCCTGCTATTACCTTTCTTTCTCTGGGAAACAAATCAATACCCCTCAGTTGAGTGGAATACGCATCTTTTACTATCCATTTTTTATCTCGGACTTGGTGCTTCCGTTATTTGTTTTCTGATCTGGAATATTGCTATCAGTAAATTAGGCTCTGGCCGAACAGCTCTGTTTGGAAATTTAATTCCTGTTTTCAGCAGTATAGAAGCTGCTATCATTTTGAAGGAAGATTTTAATTGGGTACATATTACCAGCATGGTGATTATATTCATCGGCATTGTACTTGCCAACTGGAAGCAGAAATAACCTTCTTTTCCAAACCTTAACATTTAATAAATAAGCTTTTATGCAAGTTGCACGGGGTTTGCATCGTTAATAACAGGTGTGAACAAGAATGGTTACCACCCTTAATCACCAAACAGTAAATTTGCTATGAACAACGCTTACATTATGTCTGCAACCCTAGATGCAAAGAACAGAAATCAGGCCGCTATGATCACAGCCGGGTTTGTGGGCTTTATGATACTGATTATGCTTCTTTTAAAATGGAAGTTGCCAGTATTTGAAAAAATCACTTACTCGCCGGGTATTGAGGTAGAATTAAACCTGCCTGAAGAACCCGAACCTCCTGTGGATGGAGGCGGAGGTGGTGGAAACCCCGTGCAAGCAGCCGGTGCAGCCGGAATTGCAGCTCCAGCTCCTCCAACTCCGGGTGATAAAGAAGATTCCAAGGCATTGGATGATAATGATGATAAAGACAATACAGAAGTAACAAAACCGGTTGCTACTAAACCAAAGGCTACCACAATTACTAATACATCGGTAGCCAAAGTGGAACCTAAGGTGGTTACCCCACCTGCTCCTCCCCGCCCTAAAGCGGTGCTTGGAAAAACTACAACTGGAGCAGGAAAAGGTGGCGGAACTGCCGATGACTATGACAGAGCTGGTGGATCAGGAACTGGCAGCGGTGTTGGAAACGGTAGCGGTACTGGTGGTGGAAGCGGAACCGGCAATGGCGGGGGTAATGGTTCTGGCGGCGGAAGTGGTAGCGGACCCAAAGTAACAAGAGGTGATAGAAAAATTGTTCGCCACTATTCTTTTACAGGAGAGTTAGATAAAGCAACTGTATATGCCTTTATCAAAGTATCGCCAGAGGGAATTGGTAAGTTTGAAAGCATTGCAAAAGGTTCTACCAATAGCAGTAATGCGTACAAACAAGCTATACAACAGTATTTGCAAAATATAAGATTTGATAAAGCTGACCATGAATCAATGATTACGGTTCAGTTTAATTTCAGAGTAAACTAACAACTAAGGACGGACAAATAAAGGGGTGTTATGATTGAATCATAGCATCCCTTTTTTGTTACTTTGCAGGCAATGGATTACCAAGAGACCACAGAATATTTATTCTCCCGCCTACCCATGTTCAGCCGCATGGGTGCTGCTGCATACAAAGCCGACCTTACAAATACGATTAAGCTATGTGAGTCATTGGGCAATCCACAACAGGCATTTAAAACTGTACATATCGCCGGCACAAACGGTAAAGGGTCTACCAGTCATATGCTCGCCGCTATTTTACAAACTGCAGGATATAAAACAGGTCTTTACACTTCACCACATCTTAAAGATTTCAGGGAACGAATAAAAGTAAATGGCGAAATGGTAAGCGAAGATTTTGTGATCAGCTTTACCGAAAACATTACGCCATTAATAGAAGAAATAGAACCGAGCTTTTTTGAGATCACCGTGGCTATGGCATTTGATTATTTCAAAAAGCTGCAAGTGGATATAGCCATTATTGAAACTGGTTTGGGTGGAAGATTAGACAGTACGAATATTATTACTCCGGAAGTTTCAGTAATCACTAATATTGGCTGGGATCATATGAATTTATTGGGAAATACTTTGGAAGAAATTGCATTTGAAAAAGCTGGTATCATAAAAGAAAATATTCCGGTAGTTATTGGAGAAACATTACCAGAAACATGGCCGGTATTTGAAAAGAAAGCTAAAGAAGAAAATGCTCCAATATTTATTGCCCCGCAAATACGACAGGCCGCTGACTGGAAATGGGAAAAGCCTGCCCGACAAGGTCATTCAGGCGGGAATGAATTGATCGTTGAAGTAACAGAACAACATCATACCGATCATAAAGTATATCATCTTGATCTGCCCGGTATTTATCAAACAAAGAATTTGCTGACCGTTTTGGAAGCTTGTTCGCAACTACAACAACGAGGCTGGAAAATTGATGATGCGATAATTCATAAAGGTTTACGGGAAACAAAAAAACTGACTGGCTTGCATGGCCGCTGGGAAACAATTCATCATTCCCCGCAATTAGTTGTTGATGTAGCGCATAATGTTGAAGGTATGAAGCAACTGGTGCAGCAAATTGAAATGACAGAGCATAATGAGTTGCACATCATTGTAGGTATGGTAAAAGATAAAGATGTAGATAATGTACTGAAGCTAATGCCAAAGAATGCCCGTTATTATTTTACCAAAGCACAAATTCCCCGTGCATTGTCTGAAGATGAATTAGCCTCTAAAGCAAAGCAACTAGGCCTGGAGGGAAAATCATTCAGCAATATTAATTTTGCATTACTGAGTGCAGCCCAAAAGGCACATAAAAAAGATTTGATTATTGTTTGCGGCAGTGTATTTCTTGCAGGCGAGGTTTCACTGGTAGCTGTTAAAGAAATATGGGGAAAAGAAGGCACAGGAATTTTTGATCACTTCTGGGATTATTTAGGCCATCAGTAAGATAATTCTCCCAATTTTTCCAATGCGTACATTATACAGCTTAAATGCATAGACTGTACAATTTTATGTTCCCTTACCAGTGCTTTTAACTCAGCTATACTAAGCAGTACAATTTCTATCTCTTCATTCGCATCTAACTTTTGATGAGCTACCTTCTTTCCGCCTCTTGCCAAATACATGTGGAGGAAATTTGTGTTGGTAGAAGGATTGGGCGAAATTTTGCCGAGGTAATCGTACGAAGAAAAAGTATAGCCGGTCTCCTCTAATAATTCTCTTGCTGCAGCGGCTTCACAATCTTTATCTGTATCATCTACACAGCCTCCGGGAATTTCAATACATACTTCGCCAATAGCATGACGGTATTGTTTTATCATCACCACTTTACCTTCTTCTGTTACCGGAACAACCCCCACCCAAGTTGGAAATTCGTACACATAGTAAGGCTCTACTATTTTACCGGTAGGCGTTTGGTAAGCTTCTTTTCTAACTTTGAACCACTGGTCGTTAAAAAGATATTCGGAGGAAAGTGTTTGCCATTTAGAATTCATGAAGAATTGTTTCTTTTTTCCAGTCACCATTTCATCCTTTCCCGCAATGATGTAATATGTGCCACATGATGTTTGCCATGCCATGCATACATACCCAGCAGATACCAAAGACGCATTGTTTTTTTATGCTCCGGATGAAAAACGGTACGGTTGTTCCATTCATCATCCGTTACATATTTTAATGCTTCAAACCATCGGGCATGTAATGCATGCAATAAGGTGATAGAAATATTAACTGGCAATTTTTCTACATCATGTAACTCCGCCCACAGTTTTTCTTCATAAGGTTTTATAACAGGATTGTCTTCTGTCAACGCCAATTTAAATCGTATATAAGCATTCATATGGCTGTCGGCCACATGATGTACCAACTGGTGAACCGTCCAACCTCCATCCCGATAAGGTGTTTTTAATTGTGCCTCATCCAAATTTAATATTGCATTTTCAAGAATGACGGGCAGAAATTTTATATCTGCCAGCCATTCTATTTTTTGCTCAATAGAAAATGGCCTTGGTTCATAACTCCCTATCGGATAGCGAAAGTCTGCTGTAAGGGTTGGCATAGAATTCTATTTTACAATTTCTAAAAGTTCAACTTCAAATATCAAGGTAGCACCACCCGGAATATCGCTACCTGCGCCTCTGTCGCCGTAAGCCAGATCAGATGGTATCCATAAACGCCAATGACTGCCTTCACTCATTTCCGGTAATGCAATTTGCCAGCCTTTTATTAAAGCTGTAAGCGGTGCACTAAAAGGTTGCCCTCTTTTGAACGAATTATCAAACTCTTTTCCATCAAGCAAAGTTCCTTTGTAATGTGCTTTTACTTTATCTCTCAATTCCGGTTTTGCACCTGTTCCTTCTTTTATTACTTCATATTGAATTCCACCGGGAAGTTCTTTTACATTTTCTTTACTGATGTTCTCTGTCATGAAAGCAGCTCCGGCTGCTTTTTGTGCTTCAATTTTTCCTTGCATATATTCTCTTAATTTATTTTGTGTACTCATTTTGTAAATAGTGAATGCCTAATATTCAATTAGTCTTCTCGTAATGAATGGCCTGTTAGTTTGATAAACACATCTTCCAAATTAGCTAACTTCATTTCTTTGGGTCGTTCAAATCCTGTGGCAATTAAGTTGTCAATTAATTTATCTGGTGTATCTAATGCAATAATATTTCCGGAATCTATGATGGCAACCCTGTCACAAAGATATTCTGCTTCATCCATGTAATGTGTAGTGATGATAACCGTTGTTCCTCTTTGACGGATATTTTTTATCAGCTCCCATAAACTTCTTCTGGCCTGTGGGTCAAGCCCGGTTGTTGGTTCATCTAAAAAAATTATACGTGGCTCGTTAATCAATGTGGTAGCTACGGAAAATCGTTGCTTTTGTCCACCGCTGAGTTCTTTTACCTTTGCCTTGGCTTTATCTTTCAAATTCACCGTTTCCAATAGTTCCATCGGATCAACGTTGCGATTGTAAAGGCCACAAAATAATTCTATCAATTGCAATAAGTTTAACCCCGGATAATATCCACTGGTTTGTAATTGAACCCCAATTATTTTTTTGATCTCATTCGGGTCCTTATCCAGATCAATACCATCTACAATTACCTCGCCGCTTGTTTTATCTCTTAGCGTCTCAATTATTTCCAGGGTGGTGGATTTACCAGCTCCGTTTGGCCCTAATAATCCAAATATCTCTCCTTCCTGAACGTTAAAGGAAATCCCTTTCACTGCATTGAATTTGCCATAATTCTTTACAAGATTCTTTACTGATATTATTGTGTGCGACATAAATTAATTTATATACTAAAGATAAGTTTCCAATTCTTCCATCATCTGAGTACTTCCTATAAACATGGGCGAACGCTGATGTAATTCTGTTGGCTGAATATCTAAAATATTCTCTTTCCCGTTCGTGGCTTTGCCTCCTGCTACCGTTACTATGAATGCGAACGGGTTGCATTCGTATAACAATCGTAGTTTCCCTTTTGGTTTATCAATTGTACCCGGATACATAAATATCCCACCTTTGATCAGGTTGCGATGCACATCCGAAACCATGCTACCAATGTAGCGCTGTGTATAAGGGCCTCCGTTTGTTTTATCCTTTTTCTGGCAAATTTGAATATAATCTTGTATCGCTTTTTCGTATTGGAAAAAATTACCATGATTAACGGAATATATTTTCCCTGTTTCAGGGCATTTAATATCAGGATGACTTAATGTCCATTCTCCAATAGAAGGGTCGAGTGTGAAACCATTTACACCTCTTCTTGTAGCGTATACCAACATCGTAGAAGATCCATAAACAATATAACCAGCAGCTACCTGCTGGTTACCGGGTTGTAAAAAATCTTCTTGTGTTACAACAGTTCCAACTTCAGTTTTTCGACGATACACACCAAAGATTGTTCCGATGGATACATTTACATCAATATTACTACTACCATCCAACGGATCGAACAAACAAACATATTTCGATTTGGCACTTTTAGCATCATCAAATGCTACAAAATCATCCAACTCCTCGCTGGCAATACCGGCGCAGGCAATGCCATGCTTTAGTACGCCTGTAAACTGATCGTTGGCATAGATATCAAGTTTCTTAACTTCTTCTCCCTGTACATTCACTGTTCCAAAATCCCCAAGAATATCAACTAAGCCAGCTTTGTTTACTTCTGTATTTACCCGTTTTGCCGCCAAACCAATATTTCTAAGCAGGTGTGATAACTCGCCGGTAGCCTGCGGAAAATCCCGCAGCTGCTGGATTGTAAACTCATCTAAGGTTTGAACTTTACGGTTAACATTCATACAGGCTCATTTTGATAATGACAAAAGTAAGGCATTGAGCGGTAGTTGAAAAGTTAGCGATATGGCAAGATTATTCCGACATTTGCAAACTTAATTATCAGATAATTGGAAGTTGCCCGTTACCGGTTTTCAATTGATATTTCTAAAGAGGAAGAATATTACAGGCTACCCTAAAACAAATCAACGAATTAACTAATTAAACAATCAACTAATCCCCCGATGAAGGTCTTCAAATTTGGTGGTGCTTCTGTAAACAGTACAGAAAGGATAAAAAATCTAGGTGAAATATTACGACTCTTTCCGGATGAAAGAATTGTAGTGATCATTTCTGCAATGGGCAAAACCACCAATGCCCTTGAAAAAGTAACGGATGCTTTTTTTAACGGTAACACAGAAGAAAGTCTTCAGATGTTTGAACAGGTAAAACAACAGCATCTTACCACTGCAAAATATTTATTGGTGACAGGATACCTTGCTTGTGAAGCGGAACTTAAGAACTTTTTTACCGAAGTGGAATGGCTCTTGCATGATAAACCTGTAAAAGACTATGATTATTATTATGACCAGATAGTTTGTTCCGGAGAATTATTTTCCACTTCCATTGTTAGTGCTTATCTAAATGAAGCTGGTATTACTAATAAATGGCTGGATGTGAGGGACATTTTTAGAACGGATGATGATTTCAGAGATGCAAGTATTGATTGGGATTATACAAGTAAACAGATTGAAAATTCAGTAGTACCTGAATTTGAAAATGCTGATATTGTATTGACTCAGGGCTTTATTGGTGCTACTGATGAAAATGAAAGTACAACGCTGGGCAGAGAAGGGAGTGATTATAGTGCCGCTGTATTTGCCAATATATTAAATGCTGAAAGCCTTACCATTTGGAAAGATGTGGAATCAGTGATGAATGCAGATCCCAAACAATTTCCGGGTGCTGTTTCCATTGCTGAATTGAATTACAATGAAGTAATTGAGATGGCTTATTATGGCGCACAGGTGATTCATCCTAAGACCATCAAGCCACTACAGAATAAAAACATTCCTTTATATGTGAGATGTTTTCTTGATCCCTTACTTCCGGGAACTGCTATTCATAACAAACCGGTACATAACCTTCCCCCGATAATCGTATTGAAAGAAAAACAGGTGATCCTGGAAATGAGCTCCAAAGATTTTTCTTTTATTGGGGAGCAACATGTAGGACATCTTTATAATTTGTTTGAAAAGTTTCATATCAAACCTAACCTAACGCAAAATGGAGCTATCAGTTTTATTTGTGTATTAGATGACAGGACAGATAAAATTGAAAAAATAGCATTGGCTGCATTTGATTTTTTGGATGTGCAGGTAATAAAAGGATTATCGCTGCTAACTATCCGGCATTATACAAATGAAATGCTGGAGAAAATTACCGAAGGGAAAAGCATTTTACTAAGACAACAAACTCAGGATACAATACAATTATTATTACAATAGTATTTATTATTGCGACACTTCGATAGTAACTGTTTGTACCATTTTTTTTGCTACAGGTTTATCATGCAACAAAGCAGGTTTCCAGGAACCCATTTTTTCCAGGCGGCTAATGAGTTCATCATTTAGATCTTCGCCGTCTTTAATACTCTTTAATATTTTGAAGTTGACAGGAACACCATCTTTATCCACTACAAACTCCACTTGCACATACGCTTTATTCAATCCTTTTGGAAGATAGCTTACCATATCTTTTCCCAACTGAGTGAGATAGTTCATAAATGCATTTCCTCCTCCGGGGAACTCGGGCCATTGATGCACTGCATCAGCTAACACTCCAACTGTTCTTGTACGATGCTGCACCGGTGCCTTCTTTACAGGTTTCACTTCTTGCTCTTTTACTTTTTTGGGCGGCACATCATTTATTATATACTGACCTTTATCACCAATCATTACAATTGGTAGTTGTTTGTATTTTTCAAAATAGTCAAAGGCATCTTCTAATCTATCAGCAAATTTTTTCAAATCCTGATCATCTTTGGTAATACTCTCCAGGTATTTTACACTTTTCTCTTTATTAAATCGGATAGGGAAAATATGTACAGGAATAAAATCTTGTCCCTGATTTTTTGCATGAGCTGCTAAAATATAGAGCTCATCAATTTGCTCATCCCGGATGGGAATGCAGCCAACCGTTACGCAACTTCCATGAATAAAAATGGCACTACCCGGTCTTAAAGAATCACTCAATATTCTGTCGGAAACATTTGGGTAGTTAAGACCCAGCGATAAATGGTAATTACTCTTAGGATTGAATTCATTAATGGCATAAAAACCTTCCGGCACCTGGTAATCTCCTTCCATTCTTTTTGGGCCCAGTGAACCTGCCAATGCACAAACTTTATAAGTTTTGAAAAGTTGAAACTGTTCTTTGATGTCATTTTTCACCCACACTTCTAGCTGGCTATCGTATTTAAAAGAACGGATATAAATATAGTTGGCAGGCCATGTTAATTTCTGCGCTGCAAATTGTTTTTGGAGTGTATCTTCTTTTCTCAACAATGCTTCGCTGGGACGGGGAAAAGTTCGCTGGTAATCTATAAATGAAAAAGAGTTACCTCCTTTTTGAGAAATAGGTTGCGCTGTTGCAGTAACAACAAAAATGGTATTAAATAAAATGAATATGAACAGGTTTCTCATCATAAATACTAAAGGTACTAACGGGAGGTAACGGATTTTATTATAGCTCTCTAGCTAAACTACAAATAAAGATAAGAATTCAGTGTCAAAAGCTGAATATAAGCCGCCCAAACCGTAAATTTTAACGACCCGGCTACTGACTCCAGACTGTCGACTCCCGTCTCTTATAGATTCCCTCTTGCATCCTGCTCTCTTTCCAATGCTTCAAACAGGGCTTTAAAATTTCCTTTGCCAAAACTTTTAGCCCCTTTGCGTTGAATGATCTCAAAAAACAAAGTAGGCCGGTCTTCTAATGGCTTACTGAATATTTGTAATAAATAACCTTCATCATCCCGGTCTATTAATATTCCAAGCTCTTGCAGGGGCTGGAGATCTTCGTCAATCTTACCTACTCTATCTAATACTGTTTCATAATAACTTGGCGGAATATTTAAAAATTCAATTCCTCTTTTTTGTAATTCAGTTACGGTGGCCACAATATCTGCTGTAGCAATGGCCACATGCTGTACTCCTTCCCCATTATAAAAATCAAGGTATTCTTCTACCTGGCTTTTCTTTTTGCCCTCTGCCGGTTCATTGATCGGGAATTTTACATAGCCGTTGCCATTGCTCATCACTTTACTCATCAATGCAGAGTATTCGGTAGAAATATCTTTATCATCAAAACTTAAAATATTGCGGAAGCCCATTACGTCTTCATAAAATTTTACCCAGGGATTCATCTGGTTCCAGCCAACATTTCCAACGCAATGGTCAACATATAACAACCCGGTTGAAGTTGGATTATAATTAGTTTTCCATTCCCTAAACCCGGGCATGAAAATTCCATTGTAGTTTTTTCTTTCGATAAATAAATGAACCGTATCTCCATAAGTATGAATACCACTGATCACTACTTCGCCAGTATCATCTTTCAACGAAGTTGGCTCCATGTATGATTTACCACCTCGATTAGTTGTTTCTTCAAATGCTGATGTGGCATCCTCTACTTTTAAAGCAATTACTTTTACTCCATCACCATGTTTATAAATATGATCTGCAATGGGATTATCCGTTCTCAACGGTGTAGTTAAAACAAATGTGAGTTTATTCTGTCTTATTACATAGCTCACTTTATCCTTCATACCTGTTTCCGGACCGGCATAGGCTAATGACTGAAATCCAAAAGCGGTTTTATAAAAATGGGCAGCTTGTTTGGCGTTGCCTACATAAAATTCTACGTAATCTGTTCCTTGCAGCGGTAGAAAATCAGTTTGCGTAGATTGCAAATTATTAGTACTTGTAACTGTATTCATATTTTTTTGATTAATAAGATGAAAGATAAATACAGGGAAATTTAGCAACTCCCCTTTAAGGGTTGGGGGTATCCATAGCCAGTGTTTCCATCAGCAAGTTGAAATTGCTGCGTTGGTCGGCAAAAAGTTTATGTGGATAGTCGGGAAGCATGAGGCAAATTTAATTAAAATAACGACCTCAATTCTTAATCTTCAAAAACTATCTTTGCTCCCATGTTAAAAATTGGTATCCTCGGTGGTGGACAACTCGGCAGAATGCTTTTACAAGCTGCGGCTAATTATCCGGTAGAAACTTTTATTATGGAAAGTGATGAGGAATGTCCAGCAGCTCATCTTTGCCACCATTTTACAAAAGGAGATATTAAAGATTTTGATGCTGTTTACAATTTCGGGAAAGGATTAGATGCCATAACCATAGAAATTGAAAACGTAAATGTGGAAGCATTGGAAAAACTGGAGGGAGAAGGAATAAAAATTTATCCCAAACCATCAGTATTAAAAACAATCAAGAATAAGATTCTTCAGAAAGATTATTACAAGAAGAATGAAATCCCAAGCTCAGAATATATAATTACAAATTCACTAAACGAACTACAAGAACATCAAAATTTTCTCCCAGCTGTTCATAAAATTGGCGAAGGTGGTTATGATGGCAAAGGTGTTCAACTGCTACAAACAAAAGAAGATATTGCCAAAGGTTTTGATGCACCAGCTGTGTTGGAAAAAATGTTCCCGATCAAAAAAGAAATTGCACAAATGATCGCCGTTAATGATAAAGGGGAGACGGCGTTGTACCCCGCAGTGGAAATGCTTTTCGATCCACAACTAAACTTACTCGACTACCAACTCTGCCCCGCTGAACTGGAAGAAAAAACAAAATGGAAAGCCGAAGCAATTGCTTTATCGGTGGTAAGAAATTTTAACTCCCCTGGCATTTTTGCGGTAGAAATGTTTGTTGATAAAGAAGGCAATGTCTCAGTAAATGAAACAGCTCCCCGTGTTCATAACAGTGGGCATCACACAATCGAAGCTCATTATAGTTCCCAGTTTGATATGCTTTGGCGGGTTATGCTTGGCTACCCTTTGGGGAATACAGATGCAATTTTACCTTCAATCATGGTAAATATTATCGGTGCAGAAGGCTACTCCGGCGATGTAAAGTATGAAGGCCTGGAAGAAGTGTTGAAAATTGAAAATGCCTTTGTTCATCTCTACGGCAAAAAACAAACAAAACCCGGTCGTAAAATGGGACATGTAACCGTTCTAAGTAAGGAAAAGCAGGAATTAATTCATCAATCGAACAAAATAAAAAGGCTATTGTTCCCAAAGGCATGATAGTTGAGAATTTATTCTTGAACATTGAAAACTGCCGGACGCTATTTCCTGAGAAGAAATTACCTGCATTTTAATTTCATTTTAATATCAATTGACCCGAAGGCCTCCTATCAGCCTGATTAGCCGCTTATAATTGCTGAAAATTTAATGCAAGGATTCGTATGCTTTTGACGTCCAAAAGCTTGCAAATATCAGCTACCTTTAGCAACCCATTTTTTTACCATTTTAGACCAAACCATGCGAATACGTAATATTTCTCTTTTGCTGATTTCCCTTTCAGTATTAACAGCCTGTGGCGGAAAGAAAAAAGAAGCTACCCAGCAAAAACCCGGAGGATCAAATCAACCTCCCATGAGGGTAGATGCGTACATTGTAACCCCACAATCTTTTCAGGAAGACATTGAAGTACCAGGCACTATCGTTGCCAACGAAAAAGTTGAGATACACCCGGAAGTTTCAGGCCGCATTGTTCAATTAAATGTTGTGGAAGGAAAATATGTTAGAAAAGGTACTTTACTGGCAAAATTATACGATGGGGATTTGAGAGCTCAATTGAACAAAATTCAAATACAATTAGCACTGGCAAAAAAAACGGAAGAAAGACAAGCCCAGCTTTTAAAAATACAAGGCATCAGCCAACAGGATTATGACATTAGCTTGTTGCAGGTAAATAGCCTAAATGCAGATATTGGAATTCTTCAAACAAGTATTGCTAAAACGGTAGTAAGAGCACCCTTTAGCGGAAAGATTGGATTGAATGCTATTAGTCCGGGTGCATATGTAACACCTGCTACTGTAATTGCAGTGATCAACCAGACCGACCAATTAAAGCTTGACTTTACCGTTCCGGAAAAATATACCGGGCAGATAAAAATTGGACAACTGGTTAGTTTCACATTTGAAGGTTCTTCTAAACAATTAGGTGCCAAAGTAATTGCCACGGAAGCGAATGTGATGGAAAACACCCGAAGTCTTACTGTTAGAGCAGCTGTTGTTGGATCTGATAATGGTTTATTACCAGGTGCATTTGCAAAAGTGAAATTGAGTTTTGATCCTGATCCTAATGCAATCCTCATTCCTACACAAGCTGTATTGCCACAGGCAAGAGGCAAAAAAGTTATTCTATATAAAAGTGGAACAGCGGTATTTGCTGAGGTAACTACTGGTATAAGAGATTCGGCAAGAGTGCAAGTGCTTGATGGATTACAACCGGGGGATACAGTTGTTGTTACTGGTTTATTAAGTGTGCGGCCCGAAGGAAAAATTCAAATTGGAAAAATAGTCAATGGTCAAAAGTGAAAAGTCAATAGAGAATAATCTATTTATTCAATGTTGAAAATTAACCATTCACTATTCACAACAATATTTATATGAACATATCAGAACTCAGTTTACGTAGGCCGGTACTTGCAATTGTAATGAATATTATTATTGTTGTGTTCGGTCTTATTGGTTTCAGATTTTTAGGGGTACGGGATTATCCGGCTATTGATCCACCAAACATTAGTGTTCGTACTTCTTACCCGGGTGCCAATGCAGATATTATTGAAACAGAGATTACTGAGCCATTAGAAAAAGCAATTAATGGTATTGCCGGCATTAAAAACATGACTTCCAGCAGCAGTAATGGCAGCAGCAACATCAATGTGGAGTTTGATTTAAGTATTGATTTGGAAGCTGCCGCCAATGATGTAAGAGATAAAGTATCACAAGCTCAACGTTCATTACCTACTGACCTTGATGCACCACCCGTTGTTTCCAAAGCCGATGCAAGTTCTGACCCCATACTTGCGATGACGGTGCAAAGCAATACCCGCAATCAATTACAAATGTCGGAGTATGCCAATAACGTATTAGTTGAAAGATTGCAGACAATACCCGGAGTAAGTGGTATACAGATATGGGGTGAAAAAAGATATGCGATGCGTATCTGGATTGACCCTACTAAATTAGTGGCTTTTAATATTACCGCAAATGATGTACAAGCTGCATTGTTGAGAGAAAATGTAGAACTTCCTTCGGGAAAAATTTCTGGTAGCAATACCGAATTAACGGTCCGCACTTTTGGAAAAATAAATACAGAAGAAGAATTCAATAACCTGATCATTGCCAATGTTGGAGGTGCCGATATCCGGTTATCAAATATTGGCGAAGCAGTATTGGGCCCAGAAAACGAAGAGACAGTTTTAAAAGGTGACGGTATTCCAATGATCGCATTGGCAGTTATTCCACAGCCGGGTTCAAACTATGTTTCCATCTCCGATGAATTTTTTAAAAGACTGGAGCAAATTAAAAAGGATGTGCCGGAAGATGTAAAGATCAATATTTCATTAGACCAAACTAAATTCATTAAAAAATCGATATTAGAAGTTGAAGAAACATTGATAATTGCATTTTTACTGGTAGTAATGATCATTTATGGCTTCTTCCGGGAGTGGATCATTGCTATACGTCCCTTAATTGATATTCCTGTTTCGTTGATTGGTGCATTCTTTATCATGTACATGATGGGATTCACCATTAATGTACTATCCTTATTAGCAATTGTTTTAGCAACCGGGCTAGTGGTAGATGATGGCATTGTAGTTACAGAAAACATCTATAAAAAGATGGAGAAGGGAATGGATAAATGGCAAGCCGCTTTGGAGGGAAGTAAAGAAATTTATTTTGCCGTTATCGCCACTTCCATCACATTGGCCGTTGTGTTTCTTCCCATTGTATTTATGGAAGGATTTACAGGCCGATTATTCCGGGAGTTTGGAATTGTGGTAGCAGGTGCGGTATTAATTTCTGCATTTGTATCATTAACGCTTACACCGGTACTGAACGTAAAGCTTTCAAAAAAGAACCCACACAAACATTCCTGGTTCTACAATAAAACAGAACCATTCTTTAGAGGGATGGAAAATGGGTATCAATCTTCTCTAAGAAAATTTATGAAAATAAGATGGATGGCATTTGTTATAATAGCTATCTGTATTGTTGGTGGGGTTTTTGTTTTCAAACAATTAAAATCTGAATTGGCTCCCATCGAAGATCGCAGTCAATTTCGTTTACAATTAAGTGCACCTGAAGGAACTTCTTTCGATGCCATGGATACATATGTAAACAGGTTGAATACTTTTATGCTGGATTCAGTACCGGAAAGAGATGTGGTTTTGAGTGTTACATCACCAGGTTTTAGTGGCACCGGTAATGCTAATACGGGTTTTGTAAGAGTTACATTAGTACCTCCTACAGAAAGAGATCGGTCGCAGAAAGAAATAGTGACAATGGTAAACAAGAATATGTCGAAGTTCAACGAAGGCCGTGCTGTTGCTATTGAAGAACAAACTATTTCTGTAAACCGCCGCGGCGGTCAACCTGTGTCATTTGTTATTCAAAATAATAATTTCGATAAGTTAACAGCTATACTTCCAAAAATTTTAGAGGAAGCAAGACAAAGTAAAGTGCTGTTAAGCCCGGATATTGACCTCAAGTTCAATAAACCAGAATTAAGAGTTGAAATTGACAGATTGAAAGCAGCACAATTAGGTGTAAGTGTAGAAGATATTTCTCAAACATTACAATTGGCCTATAGTAATCGCCGCTTAGGATATTTCACCAGGGAAGGAAAACAATATTCTGTATTAGGTCAGGTGGCCCGTAATGACAGAGATGATCCAAATGATCTAAAAATATTATTTGTCCGCAACAGTCGGAGTGAATTAATAAGTTTGGATAATCTTGTAACAGTAACAGAATCAAATACACCTCCTGCTATTTATCACTTTAACCGATATAAATCGGCAACCATTTCGGCTGGCCTTCAACCCGGTTTTACCATTGGTGATGGCATAGAAGAAATGGAAAAGATAACTGATAAAATGCTGGACGAAACATTTGCAACTTCTTTATCAGGTTCATCAAGAGATTTTAAAGAGAGTGGCGGTAATATTTTCTTTGCATTGATATTGGCTTTTGCTTTAATATTCCTTATTCTCGCTGCGCAATTTGAAAGTTTTATTGATCCATTCATAATAATGACAACCATTTTGCTGGCTATACCGGGTGCTTTTTTGTGCTTATGGATTTTCGGCCAGACATGGAATATTTTTTCGCAGATTGGTGTTATTATGCTGATCGGTTTAGTAACCAAGAATGGTATCCTGATCGTGGAATTTGCTAATCAAAACCAGGAGAATGGAATGAAAAAAGTGGAAGCGGCTATTTTTTCTGCAACACAACGTTTACGTCCGATATTGATGACAAGCCTTGCGATGTCGTTAGGTGCATTGCCACTGGCATTATCATTAGGCGCATCCTCTACCAGCCGTATACCGCTGGGTATTGTAATCGTGGGGGGGATTATGTTCTCGCTGGTACTAACATTGTACGTAATACCAGCTATGTATTCATTCTTATCTACCAAGAAAAAGAAAAGTGAAATTGACAAATACACGAACCCATCATCACAACAACAAGCAACTGTAGCCCATCAAGCTTAAATACGGATTATGACGACTAAAAGAATTTTGTTAGCCCTATCATTTTTTATCACTCTTTCTACTTCGGCACAGCGAATGCTTACTTTAGAAGAGGCGATTGCTACTGCATTAAAACACAACTACGATATTCAATTATCAAAAAATGATTCTGCCATAGCAGCTTTGGATTACTCTTATCGCAACGCTGCATTTTTGCCTCGTTTAAATGCTACAGCAGGAACTACCTGGAACAGTAATAATCAGCGGCAAACATTAGCAGATGGCACTAAGAGGGAACAAAATGGGATCAAATCAAGTAACATCAATGCGGCACTCAACCTCAACTGGACATTATTTGATGGATTAAAAATGTTTGTGACAAGAGACAAAGCGGAAGAATTGATAAAGCTTGGAGAGTTAGGCATAAAAAATCAAGTGATCAATACTGTTGCAGTAGTTATTACCACATATTATGATATTGTAAGACAGAAGCAGCAACTAAAAGCAACTGAAGAACAAATGTCATTGAGCCTGGAAAGAGTAAAAGTGGCACAATATAAATTAGACATTGGGGCAGGTGCCAAGCCGGATGTACTGCAGAGCAAGGTGGATAACAATGCACAAAAAGCTCTTCAACTGGATCAGCAGGCTACTATTGCTCAATTGAAAGAACAATTAAACCAGGCGATGAATATCAGAGATGCAGCTCCTTATGATGTGGCCGATTCTATTCCATTGAATATGAACTTAGCTCTTGGAGATATTCAAAACAGTATAGTGTTGACGAACCCCACTATTCAGATTCTAAAGAAAAATATTGACATAGCCGGACTTACTTTAAAAGAAAGAAAAGCAGAAAGATGGCCAACAGTTTCTTTTAACTCGGTTTATAATTTTACCCGTACCAATAATCAATCCGTTATTAATCCCTTCTCTCCTCTTTTTAACCAAAGTAAAGGGTTCAATTATGGCGTAACCACCAACATCCCGATTCTAAATAATTTCAATGCAAAACGCCTTGTTCGCCAGGCAGCGCTGGACATACAATATCAACAATTAGTATTGGAGAGCCAGGAAACTCAATTGAACCTGGCAGTGATCAATGCATTTTTGGAATATGAGCAACAGAAAAAAGCATTGGCTTTAGAAGAGGAAAATATTTTATTGGCTAAAGAAAATGTGAGCATCGTATTCCAGGTATACCGGCTTAACTCTACTACTCTTATTCAACTGAAAGAAGCAGAAAAAAGCCTGCAGGATGCACAAACAAGATTAATTACTGCCCGATACAATACCAAGTTGGCAGAAACTGAATTGTTGCGACTTAAAGGTGATCTGGTTAAATAGTTTTTAGTTGCAGGTTTGTAGCTATTTTTGACAAAACAATTTTCATGAACCCACTTGTAGGAATTATAATGGGAAGCGACAGCGACCTGAATGTAATGCAAGCTGCATCGGATATTTTAAAACAGTTTGACATTCCTCATGAAGTAACAGTTGTATCGGCGCATCGTACTCCACACCGCATGATAGAATATGCACAAACAGCAAAAGGCAGAGGACTAAAAGTAATTATCGCCGGAGCAGGCGGTGCTGCACATCTACCGGGCATGGTGGCTTCTGTTACAGTATTGCCTGTTATTGGCGTTCCAATAAAATCTTCCAACTCAATTGACGGCTGGGATTCGGTACTTTCTATTTTACAAATGCCCAATGGTGTACCAGTGGGTACGGTTGCTTTAAACGCTGCAAAAAATGCGGGAATACTGGCAGCAGAAATTCTTGGTACGGCCGATGAATCCGTTTCCCAAAAAGTAGCTGATTATAAAAATTCCCTGAACAACGAAGTAATAGAGAAAGTAGAAAAAATGAAAAGAGAAGGTTGGGAAAATAAGTTTGATTAACAATGATAAAGTCTCGCTACCTTTTTCTATTATCACTTATTTTTATTTTCTCCTGCAAAAATGACAATACCATATTGCAGGAAGTAAATATCTTACCCCACTACCCTTCCGCTTCTGGTATTGAATATATCAGCAAACAATTCTTCATAATCGGTGATGATGCGAATAATTTATTAGTACTTGATAGTAATCTCCATTCCATTGATTCTCTGCCACTTTATTCTTTTGCAGAAAAAAGAATTCCTAAAAAAGTAAAGGCCGACCTGGAAGCCATTTTAATTACACCAAAGAATAAATTATTATTACTCGGTTCAGGTTCTTTATCTCCTTATCGGAATATCGCCTGGCTGATAGACCCGGTTAAGAAACAAAAAGATAGTATCCGGCTTGATACTTTTTATCAGCGTTTGCTTTTGTACGGGTTGAAAGAAATAAATATTGAAGGTGCCTGTGCAATTCCTGGCTCCATCATTATTTCTAACAGGGGCAGCAAAGGATTTCTAAAAAATCATCTTGTATTTACCGATAATTCTTTTTGGGAAAAACAAAAAATCGCAACTGTTACCAGCATGCTGGTTGGTTCGAATACAGACAGTTCGGTATTCAATGGAGTTTCAGGTTTAGCTTATGCAACTAAAAGCGATCAATTAATATTGACTGTATCAACAGAAGACACCAGGAATAACGTAGATGATGGTGCCATTGGCAAAAGTTACCTCTGGCTGGTAAAAAGTATATCTTCTAAAAAGAACTGGAAAGCCATCAACCCCGATCGGATGATTGACCTGGAAGAAATTGATCCCCGATTTAAAGGGCAAAAGATTGAATCTGTATGTATAACAAAAGAGACAAAAAATTTTCTCTATCTCACCCTTGTTGCTGACAACGATAATGGCAGCAGTACCCTCTTTAAAATGGTAGTGGAAAAGGATTAGTGATAAAACTAATAAAATGTAGTATTTTACTAATACATTTTATAAACCAACTTATTGTCCTTATCATATCAACCCTTGCTTATGATAATATTTACCCGCATTACAACACTTTTAGTACTGGTTTCTATTTCTTTAAATGCTATAGCACAAACGCCGCTAAAGGTGAGAGATGCCAGCATTAAGGGGTCGCAAACATTTGCTATCGTATTAGGCGTATCAAAGTATAAATATGTACGGCCTTTAGCTTACGCAGATAAAGACGCTATTCTTTTCAAAGATTATTTAAAGTCGCCCGGCGGTGGCAGCGTTAAAGATGAAAACATTTTTATGCTGTTAAACGAGAAAGCTTCCAATGCCAATTTTTGGGGGAAAGGTTTTCAATGGCTGAAAGCAAAAAATCTGCAACGTGGCGATAAACTTTTTATATATCTCGCCGGACATGGTGATGCCATAGACGAAGACCAATTCTTTTTCCTGGGATATGATTGTAATCCTGCTGGTGATAAAAATAATTACCTGGTATCAGGTGCTATTCAATTATTCAACCTGAAGAAAAAAATTGCCAATGAAACTACTAAAGGAGTAGAAGTATTTTTCATTATGGATGCCTGCCGTTCTAATGAATTACCCGGAGGCGCCAGTGGTCAAAATTTTTTAAACTCTGCTATCTCCGAGAAGAAAGCCGGTGAAATAATTATGCTGGCAACAGCGGCCGGACAAGAATCATTGGAAGATGCTTCTATTGGAACTGGCCAGGGTTTGTTTACTTATTATTTGGTAGATGGATTAAATGGTGTTGCAGACTCTGATCGAAATCCAGATGGGAAAATATCATTTACGGAAATACAAAATCATGTAAATAAAAATGTTCCCTCCATTGCCCAGCAACGTTTTCGCAGAAAGCAAGATCCCTATTTCTGTTGCAATGAGAATAGCGATAAAATTATCAGTAATGTGGATACTGCTTATCTAAGAAAATGGCTGCAAAAGAAAAAACAGGAAACAAGACGTGGTGGTGGCAATTCATTCACAGGTTTTGCAGATATGCAATTCCGTTTGTTTGAAGCAGATACATTGCTTACAGAAACCTATGATCGTTTTAACCGGGCAGTAGAAAATAAAAACATAACCGGCAACTCTTCTGCAGAAGAGTTTTTTCAACAACTAAATACAAAATTTCCGGGCAATCCATACACTTTGGATGCTAAATCAACTTTAGCAGTTGAATATATAAATGAAGCACAGGCAAGAGTAGACCGCTATCTTATTTGTGGTGATGATGCTTCTGACAGAATTAAAAGAGAAAATACAGCCGCTGCTGACAATCTTGAAAAAGCAATCGCTATGGTGCGGGAAGATGATGCTGATTTTGCTAACTCATTATTAGGAAGAATGTATTTGCTAAGAGCTGGTGGCAACAATGCAGATATTCAAACTTCATTACGGAGTGCTTACGGAGCATTAGCGATTGACCCCAACGGTGCTTATATCCAACATAAGCTGGCACAACTCCATCTCACAAATAAAAATAATGACAGCGCATTATACTATGCAGACAAAGCAGTAAGAACAGCACCAAACTGGGCTTGTGCATTAACAACACTTGCCCTGGTAAGAAATGCCGCTAACGAACCAAATAAAAGCGATACAAAAAAGCAAACTAAAAAACCGGTAAGGAAAAGTAGCTTCGGCGGTGTAACCGGAGCAGGCCTCAGCCAGTTAACACCAACTTTTTCGGCTGATGGTCAATCAACCATTACGGGTGTTAATCCCAGGGATATTTTAAAAGCTGACCTCGGTATTATTTATCAAATTGGGTTAAGCTCCAACATATCTATTCGTCCTTCAACTGTTGTATCCATGGAAGGTGGTGAACTAATATATGAAAGAAGACCTCCTACCGGCGGGCAAGTATTCAGAGATACAGTATCGCTGAAAAATACATCCGTAACAGTTGCCCTTCCGGTAATAATACATTTGTCCAGCAAGAAGATTGCGCCATACATTTCGTTGGGACCATCTTTTACTTATATGATCAGCCAGGAGGAAGAAACATCAACCATTGTTCCGGTTAAAAAATCGGTGATGCTGGGTGATGCTGCCTTTGGTGTTGATATTGGTCTTGGTAAAAGCAGGTTGATGATTTCTCCCGAATTAAGGTACACACAAGGGTTTAATAATTTAAAAGGAGATGGCAACGGAGAATTCAGTCGTACCATTTCATCGTTAAAGAAAAGAGGAATAACGTTTAGTATTTATTTGAGAGGAAGGTAAATACAAAAGTAAAAAATCAAAAGCTGATTTAGACAATATCTTTATCAGTCTCACTATTGATGTGAGTAAAAAAGTTATCCCAATACTTTTTTGTAACGATACCAACATAATATCGTCCCGATACAATAAAATGAATTATAAGCCATAATAAAAATATAGGTTGACCATAAAAAATTAGAGTGTGAAAACTATCGGTTTTACCTATAGATACTGTCGTAATAGCAATTCCAATACTAAAAGACAATATACCCGAAAGTCCAAGTAGTAAGATTAAACCTAGCACTAATACTCCAACTTTATGGTTCCAAAAAAAAAGTGCAGTACAAATTGATAAAAAAATAAGTCCCAAATAATGCTTCCATATTAACAAATAACCACCCGAAGTTGCCAAGTAAATTAAAATTATTGCAGAAATAAATAAAATAATAAGAGGAATATAATCTAATAGTTTTTTTATTCTATTTTTCGACATACGGATAAACTAATTCAAAACACTAAATTTATTTCTCACTCATCACCACAAATTCCTGCTCCAGCCCTAACGAATTGTCATATAGCTGCTGAATAAAATCTCTCCCCCATTTTGCATAATAGTAAGTTAGATTTTCCCGGCGTTCTTGTAAGCCATTGCCCGGAAATAATTGTGCCTTTATAGTATGTATCTGTCGCTGCCTGTCACCGAACTTTCTTTTTTCTGCCCGTAACATTTTCTTTTCTAACTCTTGCAGGCGATAAAGAGTTTGTATTTTTAACGCCTCCACATGCTTTTCTAACGTAACATCAATAGCAGCGGCTTGTTTTTTTATACCACTGTACATTTGTTCTGTTTCTAAGAAAGTACCATTTAGTTTTAATTTCTTGTCTGTTTCCCTTGCTACCAATCTATTCACCAGCTCTTGTTCGGGCAAAAAGAAATCTTCTGTAGTAAAACCGAGTTTACTGATGGCTTGTTGCCATTTTTTTTCTACTACCAAAAAAGAGTTGCGCAATACCAATACCGGGAAAGGCACTTTATAATGTTCAAATAAATTTTTTAATTGCAGCCAGTAAGCTGTTTCACCACCGCCACCAATAAAAGCGATGTTGGGCAAAATCGTTTCCTGGTATAAGCCTCTTAAAATTACATTCGGGCTAAACCGCTCAGGATGCTCTTTTAACTCGGTAAGAATTCCCGTTTCAGAAAAACTCTCTTCCCCATTTACTACTTTCCACTCTCCATTTACCTTTTCTATCCTGTCTCTTCTATCATCTTTCAAATAAAACAAATTGATCTCTCTTGGATTTGCCTGCACTTTATACCCTGCTGCTGTTAGATTAGCTGCTGTTTGCTCTACGATACCCGATGCAGTCTGGTGCAGCAAATCATCTTCAAATATTTTTGCGGTAAGCCTTTTCAAATTCGCATTATCGGGAAGTAATATAATTAATCCATATTCAGCAAATAAGGTATTCACAAAACTAAATGTTGCATCCTGTATGGTAGATCCTTCTTTATAATGCTGACGAAGTAATTCAACAATTTCATTCCCTGAAGAATGTACGGTCACCTGCCCTTCTATTGCATCAATCAATTTTACCAGTTGCTTATCGATCTTCATTCTGCCAACTGCACCGGTTTGTTTGGTAGTCCAGGCTAATTTTTCTCCACCCAACCAGATATGATTTAACTCATCCAGGTCTGCATCTTCAGTACCAATATAAAATACCGGCACAAAATTATTTTCTGGCAGTGATGCAGACAACTGTTCCGCTAATTTAATAGCATGAAGAATTTTGTAAATAAAATAAAGAGGGCCTGTAAAAATACTATTCTGGTGTGCAGTGGTAATGGTGAATGTATTCTCCGATAATAAAAGCTCGATATTAGTTTTTGTTTTATCAGAAACTGTCACAGCTGCATATTGCTTCTTCAATTCTTCTACGAGCACTTTACGGTTAACAGTAAAATGCTTTCTTTCTTCAATTGCTTTTTTAATTCCCTGCTTAGTTGGCGGCTGTCCAAAAAATGGTTGTAGTGCTGCCGCCTGGTCAATATAATCTGCTGCTATCTTTGAGAAAGCTCCTGTTTGCCGGTAAGGTAATCGGGTAGTTGTACAATCCATAATATCCCGTAAAAATAAAATTTGTTAGCCAGCGATTTGATACCGTTCTTAAAATTAACGTTACTTTACTTCGTACGCTACCACCGTGTTCTTCCAAAAGGTAGGAACATACAATGTTTTAGTAGCCGGATTATACCCAATGTCTGCTGAATTAATTTTTGCAGCCCTCCCATCTAACAATATATGTTTTGAACCTTCAGCAGCGTTTACATGATATACAACACCGCCCCAGGCAGATACAATAAAATCATCCCCTCCAATATTTTCTATGCCATCTGTGCCTCCTTCCATTCCATCCACAATCATGGTTAAGGATTTATCAGCACTTACTTTGTATAAGCCGCCAGCATCCAACACATATAAAACATCTTTATGAAACAACACTCCATTCGGACCTTTCAGGTTTTCCAAATGAACAGTAGCAATACCGTTTTGTATGCGATACAATTTTTTAGCTTTTGAATCGGAGACATAAATCACACCAGAAGCATCAATAGAAATATCATTCAACCCTACTGCGCCCGGCACTTCGATAGCGGAAATAATTTTTCCCTGGTGGAGATCAACCACTACTACCTTATCCATATCTGCCACAAATAAAGTATGATGATACAATCCCATTCCTTTTGGTGCATTGAAACCAGTGATCCATTCTGCGTTTATCACTTTACCATCTGCTCCCATTTTACCAATAGAACCAAGCCCATCTTTTCCCCATGGATCTGTACCTTCTATATTTGTAACATATAGTACCTGGTGGTCGGGGTCATACAAAACAGACTCCGGTACTTTAAATACAGAATCAGTTTCCCATTTTTTTACGAGTTCATGTTTTTGTGCTGCTGATGCAAAACAAATAGCAAGACAAAGAATTAAGAAGTAATGCTTCATATAACAAGTTTAATCAGTTCTAAAGTTACACATCTCATGAAAACCTTTCAGGATTAAATGGCCTCATATCCATCGATATATTTTTTGCATTGAGTATTTCGTCCACCAGCTTACCTGTTCCCGCACCCAAACTCAAGCCCAGCATGGAGTGGCCTGTTGCCACAGTCAGGTTCTCATATTTTTTAATACGTCCGATATAGGGCAACCCATCAGCAGAGCATGGACGATAGCCATACCAAATATTTTCTTTAGCCGGCAACGGCACATCAAAATCAGGATAAAAACGTTTCACTGCATCCAATATTCCCTGTACCCTATTCATTCTAGGCGGTGTTTTATGAGACGTAATTTCCATCGTTCCGCCAAAGCGAATTTTATTACCATCCATCGGAGTAATTGCAGCTCTTCCTTCTATCATTACCGCCGGGTAATTTACTTTGTAGGGAGAATTTTCTAAAGTAACAGAGTAGCCTCTTCCAGGCATCAATGGAATTTTTACATTCAGCAGTTTCGCTGTTTGTCTTCCCCATGAACCAGTTGCGATTACTACTTCATCAGCATCAAACAAACTCTTATTCCCTGTTATACTATTTACTGTAGATACTTTATTTACCTTTTTACCTTGCTTTTCAAACCCAACTACTTCTTCATTCGCAATCAACTTTACTCCCTGCTGTTTCAAATAAGTAAGCAGACTTCCCATCAACTTATTGGGAAAACAATGTGCATCACAATTAAATAAAATTGCTCCTTCGCCATTTATTCTTGTTTGCGGTTCCAATGCCTGCAACTCATCTTTCGTTAGCAATTTTGTATCCGTTAATCCTAATGCATGTGCTTTCTCAACTGTATGTCTTGCATGTTCTCCTCCTGCTTCAGTCTGAAAAATTTCTAATAAGCCTTTACGTTCATACGCAAAATCAAATGCAGGAATGGATAGCCAAGATTCATATTCCCGCTTACTTATAATCGCAATATCTCTCAATGGAACTGCAGCGGCAGCCACATGGTCTTTTGTTGCACTGCGAACAAATTTCAATCCCCAGTTTATCAAATTCCAATCTAGACGTGGCTGCACATAAAATGGACTTTTTGAATTCCACATCCATTTAAATCCTTGTTTCACTATTCCCGGTGTAGCCAGCGGAATAAAATGACTGGGGCAGATATAACCACAATTACCATAAGAGCAATTATCGCTAAAATCGCCTTTATCAAGTACGGTTACTTCCCAACCTGATTTTTGTAAATAGAAAGCAGCACTTAATCCGATAATTCCGCCGCCGATGATGATTACCTTCATATAATTTACAATTCAAATATCATTCCTTCTTCCGCCACGCCAAAGCCATCTGCCTTCACTTTTTTCTTTTCTGCCGATTCCTTTTTCAGTAGCGGATTGGTATGATTGAAATGAATAAATACAATTTTTAATTTCTCTGCCGAAGATAATGATGAAAATTTTTGAAGACTTTCTTCCACAAAAGGGTGCGGCACTTCACTCATATCCCTGCCAGGCAGTTCACCGTTTTTATAAAATGTCCCGTCCAGCAATGCTATATCTGCTTTGCCAACTTCAGCAACAATATCCCTACCCCACTTTTCCCATTTATCTATGTCCGGGATAAATAGGATTTTCTTTTTATCACTTTCAATTTCAAATCCAACGGTTTCAGAAAACTCATCCCGGTGAGGCACCCTTATAGGTGTTACACTCAATTTTTCTGTAAGATTAAAAACACTGTCTTCGCCCAGCGTCTTCAATTTAATATTGTTCAACTTAACTAACTGGCTCCATGGCCCATTATTTCTCAGGAAGGAATCAAGCCGGGGCATGACCAAAACAGGAACCGATTTCGCAGCCATCGCCTCTCTTCCCAATTGCATCAATCCACTGTAATGACCGGTATGTGCATGAGTAATAAAAATGCCGGCAGGAGCAAAATTGTTATTAATTAAAAGGTATGATTGTACATATTCTAACTGGTTGGTAATATCCGGTGTTGCTTCAAACAACCAGTACTGGTTTGCTTTCCTGTCGACCAAGGCAAGACAGGTAGTATATTTCTTTTCTTCTTTGCCTTCCCAATAAGCAGTACAACATTTACTTGTACACCCAATCTGCGGATAACCTGCATCCTGTGCAATACCCAATACTACCAAAAATTTTTCCGGCAATTTTTTCTGTTCCGCTTCTCCAGAATTGGTTTCCTTTGAACGGCAGCTTTCAATTGTAGCAATAAATAAAACACCAATTATAAAAAATATGTTGCTCATATATTTAGAATGTGCCATCATCTACACCTTCGGCAATTTGTATCCATTTTGGTATGCCGCTGCAAGATATTTCTTATTAATCTTTTCGTCCGTAAAACGGCCTGTACTTTTATCCCAATTTAATTTCTTACCGGAGCGAAAAGCAATATTTCCCATTTGGCTCAATACTGCAATATGAGAAGCAGATTCGATCGGGCATTTTAATTCTGCTAACTTTCTGGAACGAATCACATTCACAAAGTTCTCCATGTGTTTATCCAAGCCGTTATCAATACGAAGCTTTCTTTCTACTTTGATTTTATTTGTACTTCGGCCTTCTTCTATTACTTCCCATCCTCCTCTATCCAATTGCAATGTGCCATTATCGCCAATAAAAGCAATGCCATGCTCTTTGTTGAACAAACCGTTTTGAATTCCTAATGCATGATCCCAAACCAAATTGAATTTCTCAAACTCATACATAGTGCATAAGGTATCCGGTGTTTCTTGCGGCGATGAAGGATCAGCAAAATTTCCACCCATAGCACTAATGGATCTAGGAACCGTAGCATTCATGCCTAGCAAGGCATAATCCAATAAATGAACACCCCAGTCTGTCATCAACCCACCGGCATAATCCCAAAACCAGCGGAAAGTAAAATGAAACCGATTTGTATTAAAAGGCCGCTTAGGCGCAGGCCCCAACCAACGATCATAATCAACACCAGCAGGCACCGCAGAATCAGCCACAAAAGGAATTGGTTTTTTTCCAACCCAAATAGCACCACACTTTTACGGTACGAATATTTCCCAGCTTACCAGAGTGAACAAAATCCACCGCATCCACAAAATGCTGCTGACTTCGCTGCCATTGCCCTGCCTGCACAACCCTGTTAAATTTCTTTTGTGCAGCAATCATTACATTGCATTCAGTAATAGAATTACCAACTGGTTTTTCTACATACACATCTTTACCAGCCTGGCAGGCATCCACCATTTGCAAACAATGCCAATGGTCGGGAGTGCCGATGATAACAGCATCTACTACTTTCAAATCCAGCAAGGCCCGATGATCATTAAATGTTTTCAGTTTAGAAACTTCAATACTCATCTTTGTTAATTCGGCCATTCTTTTATCGATCACATTTTTGTCAATATCACAAATAGCAACAAGATTTACACCCGGTACTTTTAATATTGCCAGCAAGTTCGACCAACCCATACCATTCACTCCTATCACACCTACATTTACCTGGTCAGATGGTGCAATCCTATTTTTGAAAATTGCAAACACATTATTGTCCATGGCAGAAGCGAGGAAAGCTCCGGCTGTAAGTGCAGAAGCCTGGTAGAGAAATTTTTTTCTTGATGACATAACTGTTTTTTTTATTGTGATGCTCTCCCGGTAATAGTGAATTATACCTCTCAGGAACCCATTCACTATTCACTAAATCACCTGGAACCCATACGCATAAGGGTCATCTTCTGTATTAATCGATATAGTATTGTGTCCATAAATTTTTGCCCAGCCCTCTACCGATGGACGAATGGCAGGTTTGCCGGCAACTGTTAACTCTTCTTCTATCCGCCCAATGAATTTACTGCCGATTATACTTTCATGAATAAACTCATTCCCTTTCTTCAACTTTCCTTTAGCATACCATTGCGCCATTCTTGCCGATGTTCCAGTTCCGCAGGGCGAACGATCAATTGCTTTATCACCATAGAATACTGCATTTCTTGCTGTAGAATTTTTATCCAGCACAGCACCTGTCCACAAAATATGTGAGCAACCATTTATTGTTGCATCATCAGGATGAACGAATTCATATTTGGCGTTAATATTTTTCCGCAACTGTCTTGCCCAAGCAATTAATTTATCAGCCGGGTAATGTTCCAATCCCATAAAATTTTTCTGTATATCAACTATTGCATAAAAATTTCCCCCATAAGAAACATCTATTATCAATTCTCCTAAATCCGGGCAATTAACCAATAACTCTGTAGAATGCAAATATGCCGGCACATTCGTAAGCTTTACACTTTTTACTTTTGTCCCGCCTGAGGAGGAATGCATTTCGTAGTTGATCATCACCAATCCAGCCGGAGCTTCCATCCTCACCATTCCCGGAATTTTCGGCTTTATCAAACCTTCTTCAATTGCAATAGTAATGGTGCCGATAGTTCCATGGCCGCACATCGGCAGGCAACCACTGGTTTCAATAAATAAAACGGCAACATCATTTTGTGGATCATGTGGTGGATAGAGAATACTTCCACTCATCATATCATGCCCCCTCGGTTCAAACATCAACCCTGTTCTTATCCAGTCGTACTCCCGGAGAAAATGCTGTCGCTTTTCACTCATGTTCTTTCCTTCCAAAATTGGTCCGCCTTCTTTTACCAACCGAACAGGATTACCACAGGTATGTGCATCGATACAATTAAAAACAAAAGCCCCTGGCTTCATATCTTATTTTTAAAATGTCAACTAATAATTTTCATCCATCATCTTCTCCTGACTATTTACTAACGACTCCTTACTCTTTTACGGCTACTCCTACCATACTATCTGCTGTACCATAATACAAGAACCACTTCCCTTTAAAAAAAACCAGTCCTTCCACAAAGGTTGTTCCTGCTTTATATTGTCCTTTTATTTCATGCGATAGATCAGGTTTAATAAAATAATTGTCGCTACGCTCCAGTAAAATTGAAGGGTCGTTTATAGCAAACAAAGCCTGTCCGCCGCAATAGGTTCCTTGGGGAATAGTGGGGTCAGCATTTTCATCTTCAATATTCCTTCCATTATATAATAACAAAATTCCCTTGTCAGTGATCAATGCCGGTGGGCCTGGTTCTGTAAGATGGCTATCAAATTTTTTCTTTCTTGGAATCAATACAGGTCTTAATTCCTGGTTTTCTGTTATTACGGGTGTCCAGTCAATCAGGTTTTCTGAATACGCAATATACATAGGGTTCTCGCCCCAATACATCCAATACTTGCCTTCAACTTTTGCAGCTACAATTTTATCGTTCACCAGTTTTGTTACTACCGAACCTGACTTACTCCATACATTTAAAAATTTAGCGTTGTATGCTTTTGCAAAAGCAGGGCCTTGTTTTTTCCAAGTAATTAAATCCGTGGATGTAGCCACACTTAACCTGGCCACATCACGGTTCCAACTGGTATATAATAATACGTAGGAACCATCCTCTTTTTCTACAATCCGTGGGTCTTCGCAGCCACCGGGGTAATCATATTTCATAAACGCACTGCTATCCGGATACAACACCGGGTCTTTCTGTTTTATAAAGTGAATACCATCATCGCTTTCTGCCAAACCAATTCTGGATGTACGCATACCTATCGCTGTACCCGGTATATCTTCTGCCCGAAATAAAATATAGACTTTGCCGTTACGAACAATCGCTGCTGGGTTAAATACATCTGCTTTCTGCCATTGTACCATTTCTTTTTTAATCGGATCAAAAAATAAAGCCGTAGAATCCGCTTGCATAATGGGATTAAAAGCCGGCTTTACAAATCCCGTCATCTGCCATGATTGATCTTTTGTTTGTGCCTCCATTGCAAAAGGAAATAGTAACAGAAGTGTAATTAGTATAACTGTTTTTATCATTTTAAATCCCCCATAAATAAAACTCTTTGTGTAAATTCGTAATATATTGCTTGCAAATGGAAACTTACGGAAAGATACTACTCATCGCCATGCCAGCCTTCCTTCTGCTTGTACTTTTTGAAAAATGGTATGGCTGGCGCAAAGGAAAAGATACCGTCCGCAATATGGATATGGTGAGCAGCCTTAGCAGTGGCGTTACCAATGTTACCAAAGATGTAATTGGCTTATACCTGGTGATCCTATCGTACCCATTTTTTCTAAACAATATAGCTGTTACAAGTATCCAGGCAACGATACCGGTTTATATCATTGCTTTTTTTGCATTGGATTTTGCCGGCTATTGGGTACATCGTCTTCAGCATGTAAACAATTTTTTCTGGAATGGCCATATAGTTCATCACAGCAGCGAAGAATTTAATTTGGCCTGTGCGTTGCGACAAAGCATTTCATCCATTGTAAAAATATTTGCCATTTTTTTATTGCCCGCAGCCTTATTGGGTGTTCCGGCAGAAGTAATTGGCGTTGTTGCCCCGTTGCATTTGTTTGCACAGTTCTGGTACCATACCCAGCATATCAACCGTATGGGGTTTTTGGAAAAAATAATCGTCACCCCTTCTCATCATAGAGTGCACCATGCTATCAATCCGGAGTATATCGATAAAAACTACGGGCAGATATTTATTTTTTGGGATAGATGGTTTGGGACTTTTCAAGAAGAGCTTCCCAATGTACCACCCGTTTATGGTATTACCCGACCGGTTCGTACCTGGAATCCGATCAAAATTAATTTTCAGCATGTATGGTTGCTGATAAAAGATGCGTGGCGCACCAACAACTGGAAAGACAAATTTTTGTTATGGTTTAAACCAACCGGCTACCGCCCTGCTGATGTGGCGGCTAAATATCCGGTGTATAAAATTGAGGATGTTTATCATTTTGATAAATATGATACCCGTACTTCACCAGCCTTTAATACCTGGTGCTGGGTGCAATTATTAATGTTGTTATTATTTACCAGCTACCTGTTTGGCAATATTGCATTGCTGAACAGTTTAGACAAATCCTATATTATCTGGTATGGAGCTTTTCTTTTTTTAAGCGTATATGCACTCACCGATTTAATGGACCGGAGCCAATATGCAATTATTCCCGAAGTACTCCGCAGCGGCCTTGGTCTTTATTTTTTATATACACAGAACGATTGGTTTGGTGCCAGCCAATGGCTTTCTTCTGTACATTATATTTTTGGTGCTTATTTTATTCTATCCATTTTTGTGGCAGGATGGTTTGTGCTAAAGCATAAGAGGGAAGATTCTATGGCAATTGCTTAGTATTTTTTTACCACCTTATTACAACTATCAGCCCAATTGCGACCGAAGGTCTGTTAATTTATTTTATTCCGGTTGAAGAGAATAAATTAATCACTCTTGTACGTTCTCATCTCTATTCAGCATATTAGAAGTTTTCCTTCTCCTTTTTTAGCTCTTGTTATAAAGCATTGCTTGGAACTCCCAATTGTTGAAAACCTGTTTACAATTGCCCCCCGCTAATACTCAAGCCCGCAGGTGAATATTCTACTTTTGTCTTTAAGTTTCAACACTTCGTTTATTGTGTTAATTCAACCTTGCAGCTATGTTATTCAAAAAGCTATTCCCGATTTTATTTTTATTTGTTGTGGTGAATGCAACGGCGCAGCCCATTAAAACACAGACAACCGCTCAGTTACTAAAAACAGCCAGCACTCTTTTGCAAGCCCAGCAATTGGAAGCAGCAGAAGAATATTATAACACGGCACTTACAAAAGCCATTGCAGCCAAGAACTCTTACCACCAGGCACAGGCATATGAAGGCTTAGGAAATATTTATAATAAAACAAACCAGCAAACACAGGCTATAGCAGCTTACCAAAAGGCAGTTAAATTTTACAAATCACTCAACATGACAGTGATCGCTGATGTGGTGAACAATCAATTAAGGGGTTTGCTTGGCTTTGGCGATCTGTATGCTGGCGTAGAAATTGGTGCCAAAGGAATTAAACTCAGCATCATTGAAGTTAAGATCGATAAAAACGGGGAAAATGATTACACGTTGAAATTGGATAGTGCTATCAACACAGATGCCGCAGCTTTATCTTACCAAAGTGAAAAAGAAACTTTTGATGCCGTAACTATTTTTTACAATATCATCCGGGAAAAGTATGAAATTCCTGCTTCAAAAATTCATATCGTTATCAGTAGTGGATTAAAACAAGAACTGGATAAATATAATAAAGTAGAATATTTTGCGAATGTAGTGCGACCTAAAGACCTCGATCCCAAAATAAAGATCAATTATATCACTGTTGAGCAAGAAGCAGAATTGAGCTTTAAAGGAATTGTTCCTTCCATCAACCGCCTCACAGCTAACCAACTTGATGTTGGAAGTGGCAATACCAAAGGTGGTTATATCAACAGCAGGCGAAGTTTCATCCCAGTAACTTTTCCGTTTGGCACCAAATCTTTTCAACGTTTGCTGGAGGAAAAAATGCCAGGCAATGCAAAAATTGATGACTACCTGAAAGCTGCTGAAAAAATTATTGTTGACAGTCTTGGCAGAATGATCGTTTACCAATTCAGGGACAAACCAGATTTTAAATCAAGAGATATTATTTATGTATCCGGCGGTGTAGTGTGGGCAATAGCCTCATTAATGCACCCGGAGCTAATAAAACAAAATCATGTAGAACTGAACCAGGAAGATATTGCCAATTTCCGCAAACTGGTGTACAGCGATTATGAAAGTCTTATCAACCCTGATTTAAAAAATCGGTTAAATGAAGATGATGCAAGAGCATCACTGGAAAATATAAAACGGGTTGTAAAAACCTATGACCAAAAAGCATTGCTTTCAGGAACCATCTGGTTAGATGAAGTGATTAAGCATGTCAATACAATGAATGCTTCAAAGAAACTTATTTTTCCAAGATATGCGTATGTAGGCTGGATAAGCGGATACATCATGGATAAGATCAGCAAGCAGTACACGGGGCTTGCGAGTCGTTAAACAAAACTATCTGTATAATTATCCTTGCTTACGCAGGTATTTTGTAAGTATTACAATTTGCTGCCCTTCTACTCTGCCTTCAATTTGCTCAGTATTATCGGGTACTAAACGAATGTTGCGTACTACCGTTCCCACTTTTGCATTAATGGTAGAGCCTTTTACATCTAATGATTTTGTGAGCACAACCGCATCACCGTTTTGCAGAATAGCACCATAGCAATCTTTGTGTAAAACAACTGCACTATCATTTTCATGATCGCCGCTGGCTTTGGCCCAGGCAAGGCGTTCATCATCGAGGTACATGAGATCAATACTATCTGCAGCCCAGCTTTCATTGCGTAAACGATTTAGCATTCTCCACGCCATTACTTGTACGGCAGGCACCTCACTCCACATGCTGGTGGTTAGGCATTGCCAGTGTGTATTATCTAATTCTTCTTTCTTTTCTATTTGTGCTAAACATTTCGGGCAAATTAATATTGCATCATCCATATTGCCGGTGGCAGGTGGCACTTCATATACTTTCAAATTTTCTGTGGCCTCACATAATTCGCATTTGTTGCCGCTACGCTGAATTAATAAATCTTCTTGCTTCATAAAAATTTAATTGAAGGCGGCGAAAGTAGCCAAATTAAATTGATAATGAAACTTAAACATATCAGGGTCTTGTCATTCCGACGATGGAGGAATATGAGAGATTAAAACTATAAAAGCAATAGAAAGTTTGAGATGCCTCGTTCCTCGGCATGACAAAACTCCGAAAGACTGGAGGTCGTGGGAATAAGCATAAAAAATTATTTCAAAACATCTTTTGTCAATTCACTATTCACAGTACGCCATATCCCCAACGGGTTTTCATTCTTCAATTCATCAGGTAATAATTCGTTGACCCAATTTTGAAAAGCAATGGGTCTTGCAAAACGTTTTATTCCATCTGCGCCAACAGACGTAAACCTGGAATCCGTTGTTGATGGGAAAGGACCACCGTGGTGCATACTTAAACAAACTTCCACACCTGTTGGCACACTGTTTAAAATCAACCGACCACAAATATTTTTTGCAGCGTCCACTATTTTCTCGTGAATCTGCATATCACCATCGGTTGCCATTAATGTAACTGTTAGTTGCCCTTCCAATTTATTGGCAACCTGCAACATCTCTTTCATATCCTTACAACGAACTACTAATGAGTAGGGGCCAAATACTTCCTGGTGCAACACAGGATTGCTTAAAAATGTTTGCCCATTGGTAGATGCAATGGTTGGACTTCCCTGATTCAACTCTGGCTTTGTTTCGCTGAACGCAACCGTATCAACTCCTTTTTGTGAAAGTGCATGATCTTTTTTCTTACGGTAATTTTTAAAAATGCCGGGATGCAACATGGTGCCCGGAGCAATCTTAGTAATTTCTTTTCCCAGCTCTTCAATAAAAGCATTTAACTCTTTACCATCAAGACCAATGATGATACCGGGATTGGTACAAAACTGTCCTACACCTAATGTAATGGAACCTGCATACATTTTAGCAATTGCCTTTGCATCAGTTTTCATTTTCTCCGGCAATAAAAAAACAGGATTAACACTTCCCATTTCTGCAAACACCGGAATAGGTTCTTTCCGTTGATTGCCCCAATCAAATAATTGTTTCCCTCCAGCATACGATCCTGTAAATCCAACTGCTTTTGTATAAGTATGTGTTACCAATGCTTTACCAACTTCAATACTTGCACCATTTACATGCGCAAAAATTCCTTCCGGCATATTGCAATCAGCCGCCGCTTTTAAAATGGCTTTCGCCACCATCTCACTTGTTTGTGCATGGGCAGGATGTGCTTTTACAATAACCGGGCAACCGGCAGCAAAGGCACAAGCTGTATCACCACCAGCAGTAGAATAAGCAAAAGGGAAATTACTTGCACCAAAAACAACCACTGGCCCCAATGGCACCAGCATTTTTCTGATGTCTGGTTTAGGTGGTGCTTTATCAGGAATAGCAGTATCAATTCTTGCTTCCAGCCACTCTCCTTTTTCGCAGGCATCAGCATATTGATTCAATTGAAAAACTGTTCTACCTCTTTCGCCCCGCAATCTTGCTTCTGGTAAATTCGTTTCTTCTCCGGCAATCTTTAATAACTCATCGCCGCAAGCTTCTAATTCTTTAGCAATGGCCCGCATAAAATTGGCCCGTTGCTGTAAGGGTAATTTACGGTAAACATAAAAGGCTTTCCATGCCTGTTGCATTACTTCTTCTATTTCTTGTGCTGTTGCGTCTTGGAACATTTGATTGTAATTATTTTTATTAGTGATTACTAATGATTGATTATAGTTTCGGTCGTGTAGCAATACCATCATTAATTATTTTCAGCACTCTTTCCCGTTCTTCTCCTTCAATTGCTAAACGTGGTGCTCTTACATTTTCGCTACCAATTCCTGCTTGCGTTTCAGCCAATTTAATATACTGCACTAACTTTGGATGAATATCCAACTCAAGCAACGGCATAAACCAACGATAGATCTTTGTTGCTTCTGCTATTTTACCGGCTTTTACTAATTTATAAATGGCAACGGTTTCTGCAGGGAAAGCACAAACTAATCCTGCTACTAATCCATCTGCTCCTAACACCAATTCTTCCATTGCCAAAGTATCTACACCGCATAGAATTTTATAGCGGTCGCCAAAGCGATTGATCAATCTTGTAACGTTGGTAACATCTCTTGTGCTTTCTTTTATCGCCGTAATATTTTTACTGGATTGAAGTTCATCAAACATATCAGGTGTTACATCTATTTTATAATCAACCGGGTTGTTGTAGATCATAATCGGCAAATCAGTAGAAGCGGCTATTGTTCTGAAATAGGTAACAGTTTCCCTATGATCGCTTTTGTAACGCATCGGTGGTAATATCATTAATCCGGCGGCACCCCATGCTTTTGCCATTTCCGCCTGGCGGATGGCTTCTTTTGTAGATCCTTCAGCTATATTAATTATTACCGGCACTTTACCAGCTACTTCTGCTACGGCAAATTTTACCAGTTTTTCTTTTTCCTCTGTGGTCAATACACTGGCTTCACCTAAGGTGCCGCCAAGTATAATACCCGTTACACCTGCCGCTAATTGAGCATCCAGGTTTATTTTAAATAATGGTAGATCCAATTCGTCGTTTGCCGTAAATTTTGTGGTAAGTGCGGGCATTACACCCTCCCATTGAAATGACATACTCATTGATTTTAAAGTTGATAGGAATGTTTGACCGTTTAAAGATTATTACCCGAAAAGGCAAAACAAAAAGAGGCTTAAAGGTAAGGCTTCATCACCGTTTATCCACAAGGCATAACAAACGGTTGCCTGATATCGCAAAGAGTGCTTTTGTACGGGAAATAATCATTAATTTTCATCTTCGAAATTTAAGATGCCTTCATATAAAATCAACTGTAAATGAGACTATTTTCTACCCGGCTAACAAAATTATTGTTCCTTATTTTTTTACCTGGCTTTCTTTTTGGCCAGACGTTAAAGGACTATTCTTTACAACTAACTTCAGGAAAATTCCTGCCTGAAGAAAACAGGAATACTGTTACCAGGCAATCTGATGTTTTTCAGCAAAGCCTTTTTGGCGAAAAACATTATGTAACTATTCAATTTTACGCAACCCCGGATCAGGCTACCAAAAACAGCCTAAGCTCTGCGGGTATTGAATTGATAGATTATATACCAAACTATGCTTATACAGCAGTTGTAAAAGAAAATTTTGACCTTGCTGCTTTAAAAGGACTATCCATTAGAAGCGTCCTGCAATTTTCTACCGAACAAAAAATGCCAGCATCTTTTTTTAGAGGAGTAGTACCAGCACATGCAATAAAACAAGCTGGGTATGCTGATGTGGTGGTTACAACGTATGAAAAAATAAGTGCCAATAAAATTGCTGCGGCATTAAATGCAGTTGGGGCAGCAATTATTGCCGACAATCAAATTTTTAAAAACTATGACATCCGGGTTCCGATTGCCAATGTAAATGCATTGGCTGCTTTGCCATTTATTCAATGGGCAGAGCCTGTTGATCCACCCAATGCGTTGGAAAATGCACAAGGAAGATCTTTACACCGTGTAAATGTTTTGAATGATGGAGTTAGAAATCTTAAAGGCGATGGTATAAACATCGGTATATGGGATGGTGGTCAGATAAATCTTAATCACCTTGATTTTTCGCCTGCAGGTCGTGTATCTATTGTAAGAGCCGGTGCTGTTTCTGATCATGCTACGCATGTGGCCGGAACTATAACTGGTAAAGGCTTAGTAAACCCGGTAGCACAGGGTATGGCACCAAATGCTAAACTTTTCTCCTGGGACTTCAATACTAACATTCAAACAGAAATGGCTGCAGAAGTACCGGGTCGTGGCCTATTAGTAAGTAGCCACTCTTATGGTTCTACGGGTACACCCAATTGTTCATTAAATGATCCATTAGGAGTTTATAGCACCACTTCCAGAAATACTGACCTTAATTTAAATAATAATACATCTCACCTTCATGTTCATTCTTCGGGTAATTCAGGTGGATCCTGCGCCGGTGGTTTTATGACCATTACCGGAAGCGGAAAATCTGCAAAGAATAATCTTGTTGTTTCAAATGTTACAACTACTGAAGCGATTGCTGGTTCAAGCAGCCGCGGGCCTGTACAAGATGGCAGGATAAAACCAGAAATCAGTGCCATGGGAACCAACGTTTTTTCTACCTGGATCCCTAATAGTACATATGCGACCATTTCCGGCACATCTATGGCTACACCCGGTGTTTCTGGTACTTCTGCTTTATTATATCAACGATATAAACAATTAAATGGAGATGCCAATCCCATTTCATCGCTCATAAAAAATGTTATTTGTAATGGAGCTTTAGATATTGGTAATGCGGGTCCTGACTATAGTTTCGGTTTTGGTCGTATCGATGCATTATCCTCAGTTGAAATATTAGAACAGAACCGTTATTCAGTAAATACCATTACCAATGGTGCTACAAATTTTGTTGACATTACCGTTCCTGCCGGTACGGTACTTTTAAAAGCCATGCTTACCTGGAATGATCCTGCTGGTGCAGCAAATGCAAATCCTGCGTTAGTGAATGATCTGGATTTAACTGTAGTTAATGGTGCCACCACGACACTTCCCTGGATAATGGATAAAAGTTCTCCCGGAGCATTAGCTACAAGAGGTGTTGATAATTACAGCAATATTGAACAAGTTACACTTACTAATCCGACTGCGGGTACTTATAGATTAAATGTAGCCGGTACTAACGTAACTACCGGCCCTAATCAACAGTACTCTCTTACCTGGGTAATAGAGCAAGCACATATCGAAGTTTTATTTCCTAATGGTGGAGAAAATTTAATTCCCGGAACGGCTACCGGTCAAAACATTCAATACATAACCTGGAATAATGCTGGTGTTACGGGTAATCAAACTGTAGAATATTCAACGGATAATGGAAGCAGCTGGACAACGATTGGAACTGTGGGACCAACTATTACAAGGCAAATTTGGAATCCAATACCATCTGTTAGCACTTCAACCGCATTGGTTAGAGTAACAAGTGGTGCTATTTCTGATGTAAGTGATGCAAACTTCAGCATCATGGGATTACCGATTATTCAGTTTGTGAATACTGCCGCTTGTCTTCCTGGCGAGATCAGTTATACATGGGCTGCTGTAGCCGGTGCCACTCATTATGATATATACAGGCTTGACCAGGCTACAGGAAATTTTGTAATCATGGCTTCTAATATTGTAGGTACCGGACATACAATTACCGGTCTTACTCCTGGTGCAACAATATGGGCTGCATTGGTTGCAAAAAATAATACTACTGGTGCTCAAAGCCCACGATCAAATGCAGTTAGCGGAACTGTTTCAACAGGTGGCGGAGGTCTTGCCCCTATTGGAAATGTTGCCGGCCAATCAAGTGTTTGTGGCAATCTTCAAAATGTTCAATATACGGTACCTGTTGTTACAGGTGCCACTTCTTATACCTGGACCACACCACCTAATACAACGATTGCAAGCGGACAGGGAACAAATACAATTTTGGTAAACTTCTTTGCTGGTAGCAGCAGCGGTAACGTTACAGTATTTGCCAGTGCAGGTTCTTGCCAAACAGCTACAACCACTTTCCCGGTTACGTTCAGCAGCGAAGTAGTACCTCCAGTTAGCGGGGGAAACCAAACAAGCAATATTTGTCCTCCAACACCAATACCAACGTTAACTGCAACTGCTTCTGTTCCAGGCGGTCATACATTAACATGGTTTACTGCAGCTACAGGTGGGTCTGTTGTAGCCAATCCAACATTAAGTACACCGGGTACAGTCACCTATTACGCATCCAGCTCTAACAATGCCAGCGGATGTATTAGTCCTTCAAGAACTCCGGTTACATTAACGATAAATGCAGTTGCTGGAGCAGCAATAACTGCCGGTGGACCGCTTACATTCTGTCAAGGTGGTAGTGTTATATTAACTGCTACTGCGGGTACTTCTTACATCTGGAGAAATGGTGCAACACAAGTTGCCACTACCCAAGCTTATACTGCTACTACTTCTGGTTCATATACAGTAGAAGTAACAACAGGGTCTTGTGTTAATACTTCAGCTGCCACAAATGTTACAGTAAATCCAACACCGGTTGCAGCCATTACTGCCGGTGGCCCAACTACTTTCTGTCAGGGATTAAATGTAGTGCTCACTGCATCTGCAGGTTCATCGTGGTTGTGGAGCAATGGTGCAACAACACAATCCATTACTGTAACTACTTCCGGCAACTATTCAGTAATTGTTACCAATGCATCTAATTGCAGTACTACATCTGCTGCAACAGCTGTTACTGTTAATCCTAATCCGGCTGCCGTAATTACCGCAACCGGAGGTATAACAACAGTTTGCCAAGGTGGAACTGTTACTCTTCAGGCCAATGCAGGTAACTCCTATTTGTGGAGCAATGGAGCCACTACACAATCAATTACACTTACCGGACCCATTGGTACTACAAACTATTCAGTAGATGTAACACAAGCTGGCGGTTGTGTATCATCATCCGCAGCTACAGCTGTTACTATAAACCCATTACCAACAGCTACCATTACAGCAGCAGGACCATTAGCATTTTGCAATGGAAACAATGTTGTTTTAAATGCTCCTGCAGGCGGCACATGGATATGGAGAAATGGAGCAGCACAAGTTGCTACCACACAATCATACACTGCTACTACTACCGGTGCTTATACGGTACAGGTAACAACAGCAGCGGGTTGCTCCAGCACTTCGGGTGTTACCAATGTTGCAGTAAGTCCTAACCCGGTTGCAACGCTGGCAGCAGCACCTTATACTAAATTGTTCCCTGGTTTAAAAACAAACCTTACTGCTACAGTTAATCCAACCGGAACGTATACTTATACATGGTTAAGAAACGGTAATGCAGTACCAACTGCAACAACTGCCACTATTCCAAATATAGATTTGAGTGGCCTTGGCACTTATACCGTAACAGTAACAAACTCTACTGGCCTGCCATGTTCCAACACATCTAACGCAGTAGTAATTGCCGACTCCATCAGTGCTAAGTTGTTTGTATATCCGAATCCATCTAAAGGAGCATTCCAGGTTCAATTTTATACCACTAACACATCTGCACATACCGTTTCCATTTTTGATGCTAAAGGAAGTGTGGTGTATAGAAAAGAGTATAACCTCAGTATCCCTTATCAGCAAATGGATATAGATATAAGAAGACATGGCGCTGGTGTGTACCAGGTAGTGTTACACGACAGAACAGGAAAACGCCTGGCATTTAAACAAATAGTAGTGGCTCAATAGTATTTAAACAAAAATCTCTCAAGGCTAAACGTATTTTTTACGTTTAGCCTTTTTAGTTTTCAATAACAATCAACACTGTGTTCTTGTATAAATTTCTATTGATAATCAGCGATAAATTATACAAGGAGTTGCGTATATTTATGAGTTGCCTGCTATGTTATTTGACACCCTACAAAAATTAAAATGAATAAATTTATCACTCTACTTTTTTTGACACTTTCTTTTAGTTCGACAAAGCTATCTGGACAAAACACTTATAAATTTATAGAGCCCAACATTTCAATATCGTATGACAGTAACTATTTTAAAATAGGGCAACGATATTCAAATACGTTCTATGAGACGGAAGCATATGATTTTTCTTATCAAGGAGACTCTACAAAAAAAGTTACAATTCATATTAAAGCTGCCCAGCCAATTGAATTTCCCCCAAAACAATTAAGAGACAGTTTGATATTAGCAGGACTTGATGAAATAAAGAATGCTCAAAATGATACTTTTTCTATTACAAGTATTGACAAAAAAGTTAGGGACATTAACGACTTTTCCTGTGTCGGCATCGTTGGGTATGACAAAGTACGCAAGGAGTATGCAACAATCATTAGCGGCTATCATTTTTCTGACAACGATAATACAGAAATAAGTTTCATGTCAAACGGAAAAGACCTGGATAAAGAATACGCTATAATGACTGCTTTTCTAAATGGCTTTAAATCGTACTCAAAAAAGGAAGCTGACAATGAAGATGAATTAATTAAAAGCAAATACAGCGTTCAAGTAGTGCCCACCCAAACTGTGATTGACAATTTTATGTATAGACCCAAAACTTATGTAGGAATTGTTAGCACAAAGCAACCTTTACAACATAAAATTTCAGAGGTTCGGCTTACAGGCTCAATAGGACAAGAAATATTTACACCTGATGACAATGGAGTAGTATATATTATTTCCAACGACAAAGAGAAAGGAACAGTCGTAAAAAAAGGAGAGCTTGTTTTACTAAATTCATTTGGTAAAAAGGTAAAGCTGCCTTTTACCTTTTCATACGATAATAAATGAGTATGGCGACGAAACACAGCAGGCAACATTGGGTTTTATGCAAGTTGGGCTTGACATTGTAACATCAGCTATTTGCAAATCCCAGTTTCATTTCCGGCAGACGAATAACTATCAGCTTTTGTACTTAATTTCATCAACATATTTTCAATCGGCAGCGGTTATGGGCAGACGGAATTCTAATTCCCAACCTGCATAAAGCCCTGGCCGTTGCCTGCAAGCTTAATTGACATCTCACTATGCAAAAAAATATTTTACTCATTTTGACACTTTTCACTTTATTCATTACATATGGACAGCGAATTGAAACAGTTTATTTGAATCCGAAAGACAGCACAACGAATATGTATGTTGCGGTTTTTCCTGAGAATGAAACCGTGAAATCATATATGGTTTTGTTAGACGCATTTAGAAATTCACCAAAAGACGTTTTGTCGCAAACTGACATACCAAAATATGCTTCACAGAATGGCATATTAACTATTATTCCGATTTTAAAGACAGGTTCTTCTTTCTTTGGAAGTGATTGGGCTTCTCAACAATCATTAAAAGAAATTTTAGAACTTGTGGTTACTAAACATCATTTAAAAGGAAAAGACTTTTTCATAGGTGGTTTTTCTATTGGTGGAACTTGTGCTGTAAAGTATTCCGAGTTATCTATTCAAAACAACTACCCCATAAAACCAAAAGCAGTTTTCGCAATAGCCTCACCACTTGATTGGGAACGTTATTATAACGCAGCCAAAAGAGTAGTCAGACTATCAAATCCTGAAAAAGTAAATCAAGAGGTTTTCTATATGATAGACAGAATAGAGAAAGAGATGAAAGGAACACCAAAAACTGCATTGAAGAATTTTTATACTAATTCCCCCTATTCATTTTCTGACACGACACAAAAAGCGATAAAATCTTTGATTAAAACACCAATAATGTTAATCTCAGAGCCTGATATTCAATGGGGGTTAAAAGAACGAGGTTATGACATATCCTATAATAATATCACAGACCATTCGGCTATGATTAATGAGTTACAGAGATTGGGAAACAACAATGCTGTTTTAGTAACAACAATGGACAAAGGATACAGAAAACCTGATAATATAAGACATCCAATTTCCTGGAGTATTGCAGATCCAGAACAAATAATTAAGTGGTTGCAAACACGGGAATGACGAAAGCCAGCAGGCAACATTAGGTTTTATGCAAGTTGGGCCTGACATTGTAACATCAACTAATTGTGTCTCGTCCTGAAATAAGTTGACACAAAAAGTAACCATACAGACATTAAATAGTAAGTCATGATAAATATTTGGCGCCAGGATTAATTACAAACTCAATCGCTATCGTTTACCTTTCACAAAATCATATATAGCTTGCTGTGCTGCCAGTGGGGTGCCTGCTGCATTAACCCTTTCGTTTTCGAGGTTATTACTCAGCAAAACAGCTTTGCGATTATCCTGTAACTGCAATTGCAGTATATGTTCAATTTCAGCCTGCAATGTTTTCTCATAGATAGGAAATACCACTTCAATCCTGCTATGCAGGTTGCGGTTCATCCAGTCGGCACTTCCCATATAATATTCAGGTTCGCCGTTATTGTAGAATACAAAGACCCTTGCATGTTCAAGATAGCGATCAACAATTCGGGTGACTTTTATATTCTCACTTTGTCCCGGTACTCCCGGTGCCAAACTACAAATACTTCGTACTAATAAATCAACCTGCACTCCTGCCCTGCTGGCTTCATATAGCTTTTCTATCATGGCTCTTTCCTGCAGGTTGTTGAGTTTAATAATAATTCTTGCTGGTTTTCCTTTCGAAGCATTTTTAATTTCACGGTCAATCAGTTTATTAAACCTTTTGATCATATTGAACTGCGAAACCAATAAATGTTTAAATGATATCTTACCATACAAAACTGGTTGCGTTCTTGATTGCAAGTACACAAACAATTGCTCCAGTTCATCTGCAAATTCTGGCTGTGTAGTAAATAGTACATGGTCGGTATAAAAACGTCCGGTTGATTCATTAAAATTTCCCGTGGCCATAAAAGAATAATTCTTCCATTGCTTACCTGCCTGCCGGTCAGGCAGGTTCTCCCATCTTTTTACCAGTGCCACTTTAGCATGCACTTTTAAACCTGGTATGCTGTTGATGATTTTTATACCAGCTGCTTTCATTTTCTTACTCCATTTCAGGTTATTGGCCTCATCAAACCTTGCTTTTAATTCCACAAAGACAGTTACTTTTTTCCCATTCTTAGCAGCACTGATCAATGCATTAACAATATGCGAATCGGCAGCAACCCGGTACAACGTAACATATATTTCTTTTACACCCGGATCTATTGCCGCCTCATTAAAAAAACGGAGTATATAATTATAAGAATGATATGGCAGGTGCAGCATCTTTTCTTTCTCAGCAATACTCTGAAAAATAGAATGATGGGTATCAAACTCAGGATGCAGAACCGGCGACCAGTTACTATAGGTAAGCTTCCCTTTTACAGGATTAGGCAATCCTCCCAAATCTTTTAGATTGTGATAGCGGCCACCTTCTACCATTTCTTCTTTACGAAGAATAAAATACTTTTGAACAAAATCTTTTACTTCCGCAGGCATAGCATTATCGTACAATAAACGGGTAGCATGTCCTACTTCTCTTTTCTCTAATTGTTTTTCTATTTTTTCGGCAAGGTCGCCAATAAATTCATCCTCCAGGTTCATCTCAGCATCACGGGTTAATTTTATACTCCATGCTCCGTGAATTAGAACAGCTGGAAAAATTTCTTGTAAATTTTCCCGGATAACTTCATCCAAAAACAAGAGATAATTATCATTACCAAGCATAGATAGTTCCGAAAAGCGGGGCAAATTAGAAGAAGGAATATTTAGTACGGCATACTGATGTTTACCGGGCTGATCAGCTGGTTCAATATCCACAATAAAATACAAGGCGTTATTTTCCAAAAAAACATTCGGCTGATTTTCTTTTTGCAACAACACAGGTTGCAAAAAGGATAAAACTTTGGATAAAAAATACTCCCGAATCGTTTCTTTATGCTCTGAACGAATAGCATCTCCATAATACAAGCAAATATTGTTTTGCTTTAATTCAGGAATAATTTCTTCGCTGAGTATTCTTCCAAATTCTTGTTGATGACTCAATACTGCATCCTGCACCTGCTGAACCAATCCTTTTGGATATTCATCCCGCAACGATATTTTTTTGGCGTCAATACTGGTAAAGGCAAAAATAGAAGGCATCCGAACCCTGAAAAACTCATCCAGGTTAGAGGAAAAAATAGATAAAAAAGAAATACGGCTATAAAGCGGCACAGTTTTATCCGCTGCTTCCATCAATACCCGTTTATTAAAACTAAGCCAGCTTAAATCCCGGTTTAAAAAAACATACTTATTATCATCTGCCATAGTCTGAAAAGGTTTATGGACTAAGATAATGGTTTAAGTGAATATTTCTATAATCATTGTACAGAATCTATTTTTGGCCACCAGGAATTTAGATTTTACCTAAAAATCAGTGCATTTTATTTTGAAAACTAAATGACTGACCCTTTATATGACAAAAATCAGGAAATAGGCTATGTATTAAGTATAAATTACACTATATAAATGCTGATGAATAAAATAGTACTCATATTTTTTAGCCTATTGTTATTGAACGGCACTACTGAGATGCACCAGTTGTGGAAACTGCCCTTACTAGCACAGCATTATAAGGAGCATAATAAAAAGGATCCCAATCTCAGCTTTTTCGAATTTCTCAAAATCCATTATTCAAACCCTACTGGTCATAAAGACAATGATGATAATAAAGACCGGGAACTTCCTTTTAAATCAAACTCAACAATTTCACACACAGATATTTCAGATATTACAAAAAAAACAACTTTTGCTTCGCAGTCTATAAAGTTTGATGTAGTAGCCAATACTTTCTACCCCGAAGGCATACTTTGCCATAAAGCATTTTCCATTTTCCATCCTCCCCGTTTCAGCTGATTACATTTTAAGGGCATTACACTACAGTTTAAAGACTGTTGTGCATTTTTAATATTTTAATATAGTAACAATGAATGAAGCACAAATTCACCTGGCGTTAAATCATGCGCCATTATTTCTTTCGGCTTTTGGTGGAGCCTTATTAATACTTGGAATGACCAGAAAAAATAATTCTTTCAAGCAACTCTCTTTATACCTGATGGTTTTAGCTGCAATTCTTACAGCCCCTGTTTTTCTAACCGGCGAAGGAACAGAAGAAATGGTAGAAAATTTTCCCGGCGTCAACGAAGCTATGATAGAAAGACATGAGGATATGGCAAAAATTGCATTGATAATTATTGGTACTAGTGGTGCGGTTGCATTGATTGGACTACTGTTCAACAAAAATGCTGCGCTATCAAAACTAGTTTTCGTAAGTCTACTCTTTCTTTCTTTGGCTTCCTTTGGTACAATGGCACAAACAGCACACTTAGGTGGCCTTATACGTCACAGCGAATTACAAAACGGTGCTGCCGCCAATACCAATACAGAAGGAAATGGAAAAGAAGAACAGGATGAGATAAAGAAAAAAGATGATGATTGACATAAAGAGGGCTAAGGCCCTCTTTATTATTTGGGGCAAATAAGACTTAATGACAAGTATAGTTACTCATGAACTGAATAACAGCAGAAAGTCAATAACTGCAAATCAGATTGCTAAAAAATTCAAGCAGGTCAGTCAGGCAGGTTGTAATAATTTTTTACAGCAGTGTAGTTGGTAAAATCAATACCCGGTGTTGCTTGTCTGCCACCAGTGGTTGAATTATTCGCATATATCCTGATTATTTTAATGACTGAATACACCTCGCCAGACCCATTAACCCTGGTTATATTATGTATTACCTTATTGAAACTTGCGTTATAGTAGAAGGTGTTACGATAATAGCTGGAGCCATCATATCCCAGGCCCGGCAATGCGTAATGATATTCAAACGCACCATTATATTTTAAATAAACAAGCCAGAGGCTGCGGTTCATTGTATCTAACGTAGTAGATACCTGTAGGTTAAAATCAAGATTGCCATTAAAATCGAAAGGACCATTGTAAGTGTATTGCGTAACATTTGCATTACCAGCAATACCCTGTGGACCTGTGGCTCCTTGTGACCCGGTGGCACCTTGTATTCCTTGTGCTCCCTGTGCGCCAGTTGGCCCTGCCTGGCCTGCAGGACCTTCCTTTGTACAAGCAGTGAATAAAATAACAGACAGACAAATAAGTAGAACAGTTGAGATAGTTTTCATTGTGTATGATATTAAGTTAGAAAAAACGAGAAATTATTTTTATTTTATATTCTCACATGCGATTTCACCATCAAAAGCCCTCGCATTTTCTGCTGATAGTCCATAACCGCTTCCTGTATATTGCTGCCCGATATGAAAATAATATAAAGCACAATTGCCTTCTTTTGTTTTAACTGCAATGGCAGCACTATGTTTTCTGCCAAGTATGACTCCTGTTATTTCATTTCGTATTACCGTCCATTCACGGGCAATGATGTTAATTTTAATAATGGCGAGGTCTTTAAAACTGTTAGTAAACACTTTTTTAAACTCCGCTTCCAGCCCGGTGTTTACCATTACTGCAGCAGGCATTTTTTTGCTCTTTATTTTCTCTTCATAATTCTTCCTGATTTTTAATGCCACCTGTTCTTCGCTACCAAATTTTTGCAAGGCAGCAACAGCCATGTTGTGTGTCTGGCCAACTTCAGACAGATTAGTAAATACTTTTTTTGCTGCGGCCCAGTATGTTTCAATACCAACCAGCTCCCGGTAGGCAATCAAACCCAATTTGCTATCAGCTTTATTAATTTGTTCTTCTACTTTTTTTATTTGCTGTGTTGCGGCAACAGCCTGCTGACGAATATAATTTTCATACTGGCTGGTGCCAGATATTCCTGCAGCAATTAATCTTTCTACTTTTTGATTGTAGGCAATTAACTGCTGTTTATGATTAGCAATGTCTTCCTCTGTATTACCAGTTGTTCTTATTTCGGTGGTGGTTGAGCCCATAAATAAACCCGCAATTCCATCACCCTCCTTATTGGCATTTTTTCCGGCAGATCTTATCTTATCATTTTTTTCAGTAACAGCGGCAGCCGCAGCATCCAGATAAGGAGTAATCATTGCCTCCAATGAAGCAGCATCATAAGCCGGATCCTTTTGTTTAATATATTCAACTTGCCGTTTTGCATTTTCTGCCTGCACACGGCATAGCCGCACTTTTTCTGGCGGGTTCGCTGCTTCAATTTTCTTTATTTCATCGATACATTTCCAGAATTTATCTACAAACGTTTTCGCCTTTCCGGTGTAATTATTGGTTTGCGCTGATACAGACATGGCAAAAAGAATTAGTGTTGATAAAATGACAGTTTTCATATTTCGTTTTTAAATTCAGCATTAAAAGTAGTTCGTATAACAAGTGAATTCCGTCAGTATGCATACCTGTATCGCTTATTTATACAAGTGTATCCGCCATTGCTGCAAGTGTTTTTAATCCAAAAAGTTGTGCAAGTTCTTAGCTGTGCAAACGGCTAAAGAAGTAATCCCTACACTTACACAAGTTCACTGCACAGTTATATAAGTGCTGATAATACCCGGGAATAGGTTTCTAATTTGTAGCCAATTAATCTTTAACTCTAAAAAAAAATTATGAAAATCCAACTATTTGCTATGCTGACCATAGCAGTTCTCTTTACGTCCTGCAAAAAAGATAAAGCGGATGACACACCAGTAGCTCAGACCAATGTATATGTGTCCGGCATTCAGGTAACCGGCGGAATGAATCAAGGTGTAGTATGGAAAAATGGCATTGCTACCACAAATGCACTGAATACAGGTAGACATTATTATGCACATTCAATTGCTGTTTCTGGAACTGATGTGTACACAACAGGATTTGAAAGTACAGGCAATGGAGGAGGAAGAGCCCATGTTTGGAAAAATGGTGCACTTCAATACTCTTTAGGTGATGCCTCTAGCATCGGCAATGGCATTACTGTTGCTGGAAATAATATTTATGTGGCAGGGGGTGTTTTTGAAACACAGACCTTAGGTCGTTCAGTAGTTTGGAAAAATGATGACGTCGCTGGCTATACAATTCTTGCTACTGCTTCTACGGGTATTGCAGCTAAAAATGTGGCTGTATCCGGAACGGACGTATATGTGTGCGGGCAGGATATAAATGCAAACGGTGTAATTGCGAAAATATGGAAAAACGGTGTTGCAATGACGCTAAACGATGCACAAAATTGTTACATTAACGATATTGCAATCGATGGTACAGATGTATACGCAATAGGCGATACATTTAGTGGCAGCATAAGAGTTTGGAAAAACGGAATAGCAACAGACATATCTTCCCCCAATAGTCTCTATTGTTATGCAATAGTGATTAGCAATAATGATATATACATAGCTGGCCGTGAAGTTGCAGGTGGCAAAGGAACTGCCAAGTACTGGAAGAATGGTGTTGCCGTTACATTGGGAGACGGAATACGGAATTCATATGCCACTGGTATAGCTGTTAAAGGAACTGATATCTATGCTTGTGGAGCAGAAGAAGGGACTAGCAATACAAGCGACTATGCAACAATATGGAAAAACGGTCAACGACAAACCATAGGCCTTCAACAAAGTAGAGCAACTGATATTGTTGTAAAATAAAATCAGCAAATGAAAGTTATTACAACCGGTAGAACCGCTTACGCATTGCAAAATGAAGATGGCAGTTTTGCCGGTTCTCTTACTTATACAGACAATTCGCTTGCTGAAGCATTGCTAAAATGCAAAGATGATTTTTTTTCTATTGAAAAAAAGGATGGCAGCTGGTCTACCACCACTAAGCAAAATGAAGAAAGAACAGCAATTGTTAAAGTAATAATGGGCGGCACTATTGAGCTAGCTATAAATGGCCAGCAGTACCATTTTAAAAAACCGCTGAACTGGAAGCTTCGTTTTGTACTACTAAATGCAGAGAAAGAAGAAGTTTTAGGATTGCTGCCACAGATAAACTGGAGTAAAAAATGCTATGACTTTGTACTGCAACTCAACGACGAGCTTATCAGTGAGTCAGACAGTTTTATTATCTTACAGGCACTGCATTGTGCTATTTGCAGTATGGCTATGATAAACGGAACACTGGTGCCAATGGTTGGCTATATCACCTGACAACAGAATGAAGAATTGACATGATAAAAAATATTTTTCTATTTCTTTGCACCATGTTCGTCTCGGCCAATACAATTGCCCAAAATTGCCATTGCGCTGAATTAAATGATGGTGAAAAAATAAATGCTCCCGTCCTCATTGAATCCACCAATATTTTTTGCAAGGCAAAAGGTAACGAACAGATAGCTGCTGATTTTCTAACAAAAAAAGAATTAGACTCTGCAGAAACTTACCTGAAGCAGGCCGAAACATTCTACAAACAAGCCACCTGCAATGAAGAACAATGGTTTCCTATACACAAGCTTAGAGCTTCTCTTCATTTTCTTAAAACTGAGTATCAGCCAGCATTAGATTATAGTCTCAAGATGCTGGCTGTTTCTCAAAAAAATGAAAATCACCAGCAAGCGGCAGATGTTCTGCTAAGCATTTCGAATATTTTTGGAAGAATGGGTCAGCCAGAAAAAGGACTCTCCTATTGCCGAATGGCTGTTCCCGCAATCGAAAAAATAAAATCCGCAGTAGATAAAGTAGACATGCTGAATAAACTGGGCTCCCGGTATTATTTCTTTTTCCAGGATACAAAAAATCAATCTCTTTTTGATACAGCTTCCGTCATTTTTAATGAAGCTCTTTTTGTTGCCAACAAAATTAATTACAGAAAAGGCAAACAGGTTTCGTATAATAAAATGAATACTCTTGCCTATCGGAAAAAAGACTATACCCTGGTATTACTTTATTTAGATTCTTCCATTGCTATGCACCAGCCGGGTGAAAATGTAAATATCCTTGCCAGCAGCTTTGGCGACAAAGGAAACATTTTATTAAAAATGGGAAAGTTTGCAGAAGCAAAAAAATGGGCCGACTCCTGCCTGTATTATAATATGCAGGAAAAATTTCCCCCATTAATTTCCAATGCTTACAGCCTGATATCAGAAATAGCGGACAGCCTGGGAGATTACAAAACAGCTTACAATTCGTTATACAAGGAAAAAAAAATTACAGATAGCCTCAATACTACTGATAAAGCTAAAGCCGTAAACGAAGTAGAGAAAAAATATAACCAGGCAAAAAATGAAAAAACAATCAAAGAATTGTCACAGCAAAAATTAATATATGCCTTACTGGGCCTTGGTGGTTTATTAATAGCTGGATTGATTGCTTTTTATTTCCGGCAGCAGTCATTAAAAAACAAACAAAAAATATTAGAAACAGAACAGCGATTGAACCGGGCCAGGATGAATCCGCATTTTTTCTTTAATGCACTTACTGCCCTGCAGCGCATTGCCATGAAAGAGAATGATGGCAAAACATTAGCATCCAACCTGTCCAAATTTTCCAATATTATGCGGGAAACATTGGAAAACAGTTACAAAGAATATGTAACAGTAAAACAGGAAATGGAATTTTTGAAAGAATACATGGAGATACAAAAGATGCGATTCCCTCAAATGTTTTCCTATTCATTGATGGTAGATGGCGAAATGGAACCTACTGATGTAATGATACCTTCTATGATTATTCAGCCCTTTATAGAAAATAGTATTGAACATGGATTTGCAGATATTGATTACCCTGGGGAAATACGAATAGACTTTAAACAGGTAAATAAATCAGTACAAATAGAAATACAGGATAACGGCAAAGGTCTTTCCTTGCCCGGCAGCAAAAACAACGAACACATAAGCCGGGCCAGCCAGATAATAAAAGACCGGATATATTTGTTGAATATAAAATTGAAAACAAAAGCCGACTTTAGTATCAATAATAACAAAGATGACAAAGGTGTGATTGTAAAAATAAATCTGCCACTACTTTATACTAATGAGAATACTGTTGATTGATAATGAAAAAGAAGTACGAGAGCTGCTGAAAGATATGATTGAAGCAGTAGCACCTGGCTTGCACCATCTTAATGAAGCGGATGGAGTAGTTACTGGTTTGCAAAAAATAAATGCCTTTAAACCAGAAATTGTTTTTCTGGATGTGGAAATGGGCGATGGAACAGGGTTTGATTTGCTTAATAAAATTCCACACCCCACTTTTCAACTCATCTTTACTACCGCACATAACAAATATGCAGTGCAGGCTTTTAAATGCAGTGCCATTGATTATTTACTAAAACCAGTTGATATTACCGAACTGGAAAACAGCTTGCAAAAAGCAAGTAACAATATTGATAGCAGTAATCTAAGTAAACAATTGGCCGTACTGATGCAGCAACTTAATACCAAGGATACAGGGGACAAACAAATTGTATTAAAAGACAGCGAAGCAAGTTATTTTGTAAAAGTATCTGATATTTTATACTGCGAAGCCGAAGGTTCTTATACCAAATTTTATCTCAATAATGAAAAGCCTATTGTTATTTCTAAAAACTTGAGTACTTACGAAGAGTTACTTGGCATTTACGGTTTCATCCGCACACACCACTCTTACCTGGTTAATGCTTCTAAAATAAAAATGTACGATAAAACAGACGGTGGCACACTTATACTTACCAGTGGTCACACTGTCCCTATCTCTCATCGTAAAAAGGACTATGTAATGCATCTGCTGGAGAACAGGTAGCACTTTTACAGGTAAGGTTGTGAAAACAGATATGCGCCACACAGCATCATTTAAGAATCTGGTAGCCACATTTATATAAGCCTGATTTTTCCAGCTATCAACTGACCTACCTTTTCAAAAATTTCAACCATGAAAAATAGATTTTTCCAGGCTATATGCTCTGCTGTGCTTGTACTACTCTTAACAAGTTGTGGTTCTACTACCAGTAAAGAAGACATGCAGAAAGATTTACAAAAAGATGCTCAGAAAGAACTGCAGAAAGACTCACCAAAAGAAGCACAGGGTGACAGCCCATCAACAGATGGGCCAACAGAAATAATGAGTGTTGAAAACGCAAAAAAATTTATCGCTGCCGCTGATGGAAACAAAGGAAAAATGATTACAGTATCCGGTTACCCAAGAGGAATGACTAAGGCAGTTAATGGAGAGTTTATGCTTTACGTAAGTGATAAAACAGGTACCGGATTACCTGAAGAAAATTTTGCCTGCAAATTCAAAGAAGAAATGAAAGAAGCCGTAAAAACTCATAAGGCCGGGAGCTTAGTTAAGGTAACTGGAAATATTGACTGGAACAATGGTATGTTGATATTAAAGAATGCAAAACTGGCAGAATAACGGCTTGTTATATAATATATTTATCAAACCCCTAAATACATTTCTGAGTATGAAAAAAATCATAATTTCTTCATTCGCAATTCTACTTTTTATTTTTGTTACAACTGCAGCATCTGCACAATACAAAATGGATAGCAATGGTAGAACTTTAAGCAACTCAAATAACAGTACCGTAGGCAAAATTGATAGTGATGGCCGAACTATCAGCGATGCCAATAACAGTACTTTGGGAAAAGTGGACAGTGATGGTAAAACCATCAGCAACAGGAATAATAGTACGGTATTAAAAATTTCTGGTAACGATATCTACAATTCAAGTAACAGCAAAGTGGGAACCATGAGTGATGTTACCAATGCAATTAAAGGAGCAAAACCAGAAGCGGTGTATGTTGCTTTATGGTGGTTTATTGTAAAGGGCAACAGGTAAACAGCATAGCTTAATAAAAAAGGCAATTCAAGATTTTGAATTGCCTTTTTTATAGGTTCTTTCCTATATAAATATGCCATTTATCTACTACAAGCCTTTCCGACTATTTTTAACCTTTCCTGCCTGAGGGTATTTCATGCTTTGAAATTTTGCTTTAATCGTTTACTGATCCTGCTTGTTCTTAGAAAATCTGCCGCTAATAATTAAATTAAGAAACATTAAAACAATAGCCGGCGGTACAAAGAGTCATGCAGCCGTTATCATTGGATAGTAGGAATTGCGTGGCAAAAAAGCTGACTGCCAAATATTAAGATCTTTTGCAATCCATGTATTGGTATGCGCCAAATAAAAACTTACAATCAGCGTACAAAGAATTAAAGCTGTTACTAAAAAAGGTGGCTTATTACTCATTTATTTCACATTTTCGCAAAGCATTTCTTCTCCACCCAATCCATTATAAATTACTTTGGTATTGGTAAATGAACCGCCAATAAATTCTTCGTAGATATAAATATTACTGCCCAACAAATAACATTTGCCATCACCTTCCTCGGTTTTATAAGCTATCTTACCTGTTCTATTTCGGCCGGTAACAATGCCTGTAATTTCATTTCTTACGGTAGTCCATCCATCTTGAGTAAGTACTGCTTTTACTGCTTTTGCATTGTATGCAGGGCCATATCTTTTATTAAATCCCTCAATCAATACTTTTTCCAAAGCTGCATCTTTAACAACCGGTGCAGGTAATTTACGGGTCTTAATAGCTGTGGCTTTGTTTGCCTTTGATATGGACTTTATCTGTTCTTCAGTACCATACTTACTTACCAGTTCATTACATTTTTTTAGCGCCTCTGCACATTCTGGTATTTCCGGAAACATTTGTTGGGCGGCTTCCCAATATGCTTTTATACCCTGTATTTTATAGTAGGGCTGTTCCCAGTTGCCTTCATCACCACCCGAAGGGTCGTTAATTTCCAAAACAACATTGTTTATTTCCCGGTTAAGCGGAATGTCAGATCCACTTTTCAATTCGTCAACCAAAGTTTCTAAATAGGCATCATCCTTATACTTTTCCTTAAATGCCGCCAAAACATCTTTTCTTTCCAAAATATATTTAACCCTTGCTTTAAAGTCAGCTATATCTTTTTCTTCACTGGGGATTGTTATTTGAACACACCCTGTTATATCATTAAACATCCTTGTAATATCAGCAGAAAGTTGATTCCGGGCTTTTACCTGATCTACTGGTTGCCCTGCCGATTTTGCTTTCCACTTTTTTATTTCTTCTTCCATAGCAGATGTATTATATGCCACATCTTTGCTTTTTGTATCGGCCAGTAAACTTTCCAAATTGGCTAGTGAGCCTCCTTTGTTATTCTGTAATTTTCCGGCTTCATTCCAAAAGGCCATTACCAGCATTCTTGCCGGGCCTTTGTAGTTAGGATCCTGGGCTTTTGCTGCAATAGAAAAAAAAACTATTACAGCGGATAAAATCAATTTTTGCATTTTTTAAGTTTTAAAGGGGTTGACTATTTATTTTACATTCTCACACAGCATTTCCTCACCATCTAATCCGTTAAATACGGCTCCGGTATTGATAAAAGAATTGCCTACGTAATCCTCATGTATAAATACATAGTCCGGAAGCAAATAGCATTTTCCATCACTCCCTTTGTATGCTAGTTTTGCACTACGTTGTCGACCAATTACAACGCCAGTGAGTGAGTTTCTTAGTATAGTCCAGCTGCTTTGTGTAAGTACCGCTTTTAAACCACTTACATTTCGGGTAGCTCCATACACTTTATTGAAACCGTTAATTATAACTTTTTCCAGGTTGGCATCTTTTACAGCAGCAACCGGTAGTTTGGTATTTTTTATATATTCAATTCTGTTTGTTTCTGCTTTGGTGTACAATTGCGCCAGACTTCCCAATTTTGCTATTCCTTCATTTACTTTTTTATACATTCCGATATACGAACTTTCTTCTGGAAATACTTTTTGAGCCGCATCCCAAAAGGCGGAGTGAAGTTGCAGGGTATAGTAGATGTATTCCATGCCTGATTTTTCTCTCACTTCTTTTAAAGCACCTTCTATTTTATCTAACTCCCTGTCTGCTGCGGGCAGCTTACCGCTGATGCTTCCTTTTGCATACTTTCCTCTTTTAATCAATGCATCAGTATAATCCATCGACAATAATTTGGCAAGCTTTGCTTTATACGCTTCAATTTTTGCGGGTGCTTCCGGTAAGTCGCTGGTAGAGCCAATGCTCACATTCGTTTCAATAAAAAGTTTTTCTAATAAACCTGTTGGATCCATTACTTCTTTTTCTACAGGCCGGGAAGATCTTTTATCGCCGCTGGTTTGTCTTACTTCGGCAAGCTTCTTTTCTTTCAAGTCGTCTTTAATTTTCTTTAAAGCAGCTTCCATTTCAGTGGTATTATAAGAAGGGTCTTTTTCTTTTGTAGTTTTTATAGCATACTCCATATCACGGATATTTCCGTTCAATACGCCTTCAGATATATTATCAGTAGGTATAAGGGCTCGTTGCCAAAAATAGCTTACCTGATTTTTTGCAGCTCCAGCATAATCTCCACTCTTTGCATCCGCAGCTCGTTGCTCATCTGTTTTTCCTGCATCCACTACTTTGTCTATTTCGGCTTTCCATTTACTAAACTCTGTTTCCATTGCAGTGGTACTATACGCCGGATCTTTTTGTTTCAGATTATCCAATGACCGTTTCATATTACCAAGAGTGGTGGCAGTACCCTTTCCATTCTTAAAATACTCCGCCTGTCGCCAGAATGATTGCATTTCTACTTTACCCGGGCCTTTATAGTTAGCATCCGGCTGGGCCGTCGAGGTAAAACAAAAAAAAATGTATGTGAATAATAATAGGAATGATTTCATAAAGTAATTTTTAGTACATAAAATTATTATCCACCCGAAAGGGGAAAAGCCTCACTTCACAAACGATACAAAGGGTTTCATATCTGAGAAAATCGTTTATGAATTGAACAGCATCACTTATGAAACGTAAATCACCGGGGCCGCTTACTTTATAGCTTAGCAAGTCAATAGCAGGCACACTATGCATATTAATACCATCAGCAATATTGAATTTGAACTGGAGGGGGCTGAATCCGACACAGCGACGATTATCCAATATGAAGACAGTCGTCTCACTAATGGTGAAATACAGCAAGGAGAAAGCTACAGCCTTAAATTAATAGCCACCGGCACATGGGCAGTATCCTTACTACTGAAGGAGGAAGAAAAACTGATAAGTATTATCAAAACCGAAATGGGTGGCAGCATGAGCATTACTAAATTCTACAGGCGGAAAAAGTACTACTTTAAAAAATCGCAAAATCTAAAGCTGCGCTTCTCCCTCTTCAACAAAGACAATGAAGAATTACTAACAATTGTTCCGTCCGTGAACTGGCAAAAGCAATCACATGATTTTGTATTGCAAATAAATGAAGACTTTGACAAAGAATGTGACGGGTTGCTTATCTTACAGGCATTGCATTGTGCCCTATGCTGCCTAAGTATGATGATAGGGGGCGAAGTACCGGCTTTAATTAGCATATAATTTTAGAATAATATGAAAAAAATATTATTGCTTCTTGCTACCTCGATAATTTTTTCACAACAAATAAAAGCCCAAGCCGATTGTAACTGCCCGGAATTTGTTGAATTAAAGGGCAAAAAGAGGAATACCGAAATTTTTAATACTGAGGAAGCACTAGCAAAACTCCAGGGCAGCAAGCTCAAAGGTTGTATCCCAAGGTACAACGAATGGCTGGCAGAAAATATGATATCAAAAAAAGATTTCGACTCTGCTAAATATTATTTACAAAAAACTTCTGACTATTATAAAAATGCCGGGTGCGATGACCAGGTATACTCAAACTATTATAAGTTACTAGCTGCTATTCATCATCATTTAGGTGATTATGCAACCTCTGTCGAATTATGTTACAAATTGCTTCCTATCACTGAAAAATCTGGGGACAATTATGATAAAGCAAGCTGCCTGTTGTTATTATCAGTTTCGTTTAACCGAATGAAGCAGTCTGTTAAAGGAATAGAATATGCTAGACAGTCCGCTCCAATAATTGAAAGACTAACATTGCCATATGAAAAAGCTTCGTTGTTGTCTGAACTTGCTTCTCGTTATCTATGGAGATATCAGGATACTCAAAACGAACCTTTTATTGATACTGCCGAATTTTATACAAGAGCACAATTAGAAATAGGTCGTAAAGAAGGTTTTATAACTATTATCGGGAAAGGGTATAACAAAATGAATGGTTATGCCCATGAACGAAATGATTTTTCAAGCGCATTAAAATATGTTGACAGCAGCATTTATCTTTTTGAAAAGGCAGGCAATAGAACTCACTTGGCAACAAGCTACGGAGATAAAGCTGATATATTAATGGAAATGAAAAACTACAAAGAAGCCCGCCGCTATGCAGACTCCTGTCTTTCACTTCACCTGCAAAATAAAAACCCGGAGCTAATTGCTAATTCGTATGCACTCATTTATCAAATATCCAATAACGCTGAAAATTATAAAGATGCCGTATGGGCGATGAATGAGTATTTAACAATAAACGACAGTCTTACAGCTATTGAAAAATCGAATAAAATAAACGAACTGGAAAAAAAATACAACCAGGCAAAAAATGAAACTACTATTAAAGAACTTGATAGGAAAAAACAGTTTTACTTTTTTCTGGCCATTGCAGGCTTGCTTACTGCAATAGCCATCGCCTTCTTCCTTCGTCAGCAATCATTAAAACATAAAAAAAATATTCTTGAAACTGAGCAACGCCTCAACAGGGCTAGAATGAATCCACATTTCTTTTTTAATACTTTAACTGCGTTGCAGAAATTTGCTTTAAAGGAAAATGACGGACAGGCAATGGCGAGTAACCTTTCTAAGTTTAGCAACATCATGCGGGAAACGTTGGAAAGCACTTATAAAGAATATGTAACGATTGAACAGGAAATAGAATTTTTGAATGAATATTTAGAAGTACAGAAAATCCGTTTCCCGCAGTCATTTACTTATTCAGTAACTGCAGACAAACAAGTAGAAGTTGATGATACATTAATCCCTGCCATGATAATACAGCCATTTGTGGAGAACAGTATTGAGCATGGTTTTGCGGGTATCGATTATCCAGGCAATATCAGTATCACTTTCTCCAATGATAAAAAAGAAATACGAATTGAAATAAAAGATAACGGCAAAGGGTTAAGCACTATTACAAAAGAAAATACTGAGCATATCAGCCGTGCCAGCCAGATTATTAAAGACAGAATTTATCTGTTAAATATCAAACTAAAAACAAAAGCCGGTTTTAGCATTGATAATGACGAAACTGGGAAAGGTGTTATAGTAAAAATCAATTTACCTTTATTGCATAAAAACCAAAGCGAAGGATAAATAATGAAAGCCTGATAAGGACTGTATGATCCAAGACTATGTGTAGCAATACTAATTAATTATGTAATATTTAATACCATTTCTGATAATGAAAGCCATATATGTAAAAGCATTTGTTTTAGCACTTGTACTAATTACTTCTACAGCATACTCACAAAGCGATTGTAAATGCAATGTATATGACAATCTATCAGCAGCAGGAAAATCTAAATTAGAAATTCTCACTCAGGTGATAAAAGAGAAAAGTAAAATATGCCAGGCAAAGGCAGCGGAACTAAATGGCGAGATATACATTTTTGAAAAAGACAATTTAGACTCGGCAGAAATTTATTTAATAAAAGCCGAAGAACTTTATAAGAAAACAGGGTGTGGCGTAGGTGTTACCTGGAATACCTATAAGCAACGATTTCAGGTATATTGGAGTAAATCAGATTTCCCTAATGCGCAGGAGTATGCTTTAAAATTTTTACAAAGTGCCGAATTGGAAAAAAATACGTATGAGCAGGCTTTGGCAAACACTATGATTGCCATAGTCTTTTATAACACCAACCAACTTGATAAAGGGCTTAGTTTTACTGACAAAGCAGCAGAACTTTTGCCCGCTATTACTGATGAGAAAAAAAAGCAGAAAATACTCTACTTTTTATCTGTTCGGTATATGAGCCACTATTTAAAGGCAAAATCTATATCAAGCATTGAGAAATCTCTAAAATATAATTTGCAGCATCTGTCATTATCAAAACAAATAAAAGATACCGCTCAATTTGCCAGGAGTTATTTTAATCTGTCTGGCACTGAAGAGGAAAGTAAAAACTGGACTAAAGCAATGCTTTATTTAGATAGTGGCTATCTCTTTATAGACAGAGCAGATTCAATTGACTTATTTGATTACCATGGGAACAAGGCAAGTTTATATATAGAGTTAAAAAAATATAAAGAGGCGGGTCGATATGCTGATTCTGCACTCTTTTTTGCACAAAAAGTGAATCATAAAATTGGCATTACGCAAAGCTATGACCTTATTTCAAAAATAGCCCAAATGGAGGGGGATTATAAAAGAGCATTTGAATATTCTAATCTTGAAAGAGGTATTAAGGACTCAATAAGCAATGTAGATAAAATAGAAGCCGTAGCAGAATTAGAAAAGAAATACAATCAGGCTAAAAACGAAAACACTATAAAGGATCTTGATAAGAAAAAACAATTGTATTTTTTTCTAGCCATTGCAGGCTTGCTGGCTGCATTAGCTATTGCCTTCTTCCTTCGTCAGCAACAATTAAAGCACAAAAAAAATATTCTGGAAACAGAACAACGTCTCAACAGGGCAAGAATGAATCCACATTTCTTTTTTAATGCCCTAGCAGCTTTGCAAAAATTTGCCTTAAAAGGTAATGATGGGCAGGCCATGGCTAGTAACCTTTCTAAGTTTAGCAATATAATGAGAGAAACGTTGGAAAGCACTTATAAAGAATATGTAACCATAGAGCAGGAAATGGAATTTCTCAATGAATACCTTGAGGTGCAAAAAATCCGTTTCCCGCTGGCATTTACTTACTCAGTTACTGCCGATAAACAAGTAGAAGTGGATGATGCGCTAATACCAGCAATGATTCTGCAACCGTTTGTGGAGAACAGTATTGAGCATGGTTTTGCAGGTATTGATTATCCCGGCAATATCAATATTCATTTCGCCAATGATAAAAAAGAAGTACGAATTGAAATAAAAGATAACGGCAAAGGGTTAACAACATCGGTAGAAGAAAACAATGAACACATAAGCCGGGCCAGCCAGATAATTAAAGACAGAATTTATCTGCTCAACATCAAATTAAAAACAAAAGCCGGCTTTAGTATTGATAATGATGAAACAGGTAAGGGAGTGGTGGTAAAAATACATTTACCTTTATTATATAAAAGCCAAACAGAAAGATAAACAATGAAAATACTCCTGATAGATAATGAAGAGGTAATAAGAACTACCCTGCGAGATATGGTTGAAACTGTTGGTAAAGGCATGTACACCATAGCTGAAGCTGATGGAGTACAAACAGGTATTGAAAAAATAAACAGCTTCAATCCAGAGGTTGTATTGTTAGATGTGGAAATGAATGATGGTACTGGTTTTGACCTGCTGAAACAAATTGAAAACCCATCCTTCAAACTGATATTTACCACGGCGCATAATCAATATGCCATTCAGGCTTTTAAATTCAGTGCCATTGATTATTTATTAAAACCTGTTGACCCGATAGAGCTTAGTAATGCACTGCAAAAAGCAAAAGAGAATATTTCTGGTAATGCTTTGCAAAACCAGTTGGCCGTACTGATGCAGCAAATAAGCGGTAAGCCAGATGCAGAAAGACAGATTGTGTTAAAGGATATAGACAAAACTTATTTTATAAAGATGGCCGACATTCTTTATTGCGAAGCCGAAGGTTCTTATACCAAATTTTATTTATCAAATGCAGAACCAATTTTTGTAAGCCGTAATCTCCGCTCCTATGAAGAGTTGTTAGCCCCTTCGGGTTTCATCCGTACGCACCACTCCTGCCTCGTTAACCCAACTAAAATAAAAATCTACGACCGCAAAACTGATAGCGGCACATTGATATTGGAAGGCGGCCATAGCATTCCGGTATCACAACGTAAAAAAGATTTTGTAATTCAGTTTTTAGAAAATAGATAGCCGCCTAAACCTTCACATATAAAATAAAGCCTGTCGTTCATGAAACGCAGCCCTAATGTGTTTAAGAATTTATTCTATTTACAGTCTAAATTTTTAAACTATGAAACCAAACAAAATCCTTTCCTTGGTAACCATTTCAGCAATTGTATTAATTACAAGCTGTAAAAAAGACGACACTCCTGTTCCAACACCTGACCTTGCACCAACTGTAACTTCTATCAGTCCAACATCGGGACCAAAGAATACAGTAGTAACCATTACAGGCACCAACTTTGGAACTAACCTTGCTACACTTAAAGTGTACTTTAACAATGTTCAGGCTACTGTTCAAACAGCTACCAACACTACCATTACAGCCGTTGTACCTATAACTGCCACAACAGGTGCTGTTAAGGTAGAAAAAAGCCCAACGGCGCAGGTAACGGGTCCTGCATTTACTATTCTTGGTACAGGTTCTGTATCAACACTTGCACTTACAGGAGCAGCTTCAACACTCGGTCTTGTAACAGGTGTAACCAGAGATGCAGCGGGCAATTTATTTGTGTGCGACAGAGATGCTAATCGCATCGTAAAAATAACTACAGGTGGAGTTGCATCAGTTTTTGCTGGCAGCGGTAGCGGCGGCGCTATTGTAAATGGCACCGGAACAGCAGCGGGGTTTTATGCTCCTTACGGTATTACAATTGATGGAGCAGGAAATTTATTTGTAGGCGAATATGCCAATCAGGCTATAAGAAAAATTACACCTGCAGCAGTAGTTACTACTTTAGCAGGTAATGGCACTGCAGGTTTACTTAACGGAACAGGAAGCAATGCTACTTTCAATCAGCCTGTAGGCCTGGCTGTTGATGCAACTGGAAATGCATTTATCGCTGACTATCTTAATAATGTTATCCGAAAAATTACACCAGCCGGCGTTGTTACAACATTTGCGGGCAGTGGTGCTGCAGCTTTAACTGATGGCACAGGAACAAGTGCTGCATTCAACGGGCCTTTTGCTTTATCTTTTGATCCTGGTGGAAATTTAATAGTCGCAGATTATTTAAACCATGCAGTTCGCAAAATAACACCTGCCGGAGTGGTTACCACCATTGCAGGTAATGGCACAGCCGGTTATGTAGATGCAACAGGTTCAGCCGCCCGATTTTTCAGGCCTGCTGGTTTAGCAGTTGATGGAGCTGGAAATATTTTTATTTGTGATGCGCAAAATAACCGTATCAGAAAAATATCATCAACAGGAGTGGTTACTACACTTGCAGGAAATAATAATGCAGGTTCGGTTGATGGTGTTGGCACTGCAGCACAGTTTCAGTACCCGTTGGGGCTTTGTGCGGATTTTACCAACTCAGCTTTATATATTGCTGATTTTGGAAACCGCAGTATAAGGAAATTGATTATTGATTAGTTTTAAAAGAAGGTCAGTAATTAAACTGACCTTCTTTAATTATAAATTCACTTCCATCAATTATCAATTTGGAGTTTAAAATTGTAAAATATAAGTAAACTTTACTAAAAATAAGTGCGATATGACTAAACAAGATCTATGGCCAAAAGAAGGCAAACTTAAAAAGGGATTAATTATACTTGCAATCGTAGTTCTAGCCTCTCTGCTTATAGTGTTGTTAGAAGAAAAAACACAGTTCAAAGCAGGTAAAAAACTACCGCTCATAATTGCGTTTATGTGCCTGGCTGTTTGGGCATATAAACCGAAAGAAAAAACTGCACCTGTGTCTGAAAAAAACAATAATGAATAAATTTTTTGGTATCGCTGCCATTGCTATTTTATCTGCGGCAACCTGGCTTACCCTCTCCCATCATCCAATCACGGAGAAGATAAATGTATGGCAGGCTGGTATGATGGGTGATAATAAATTCTTTCCTGCACTTACCATTTTTGTTTTGGCGTTACCGCCACTGCTATTATTGCTTGGAATAAAGTTTATTGTACTAAAAAGAATAAAGTAATAATTATACCACTTCCCCTTCGAGGTCATAATCATATGCCTTGGTGATTTTCACATTTACAAACTCACCAATGGGTAATTTTTTTGCGGAGTGAATGACCACTTCATTGTCAACCTCTACTGAGTCAAATTCTGTACGACCCAGGTAACGGCCAGCTTCTTTTTTATCAATCAGTACTTTAAATTCTTTACCCACTTTTTCCTGGTTCAATTCCAGCGAAATTTCCTGTTGTACTTCCATTATTTCTTGTGCCCTTCTTTCTTTCTCCTCATTGGGTACATCATCTGTTAATGCAAAACCGCTGGTGCCTTCTTCATGCGAATAAGTGAAGATTCCCATCCGGTCAAAACGTTGACGTTGTAAAAATCCTTTTAATTCTTCTACATCATCCTCTGTTTCTCCTGGAAATCCTGCAATTAAAGTGGTGCGTAAACAAATGCCCGGAACTTTTTCACGGATTGCGGCAGTAAGATCTTCCATTTCTTCCCGGGTGATCTGCCGCTTCATAGCTTTCAGCATATTGTTGGCCGCATGCTGGAGTGGCATATCGAGGTAATTACAGATATTTTCTCTATCCCGCATTACATCCAGTATTTCCATTGGAAATTTTGAAGGATATGCATAATGCAAACGGATCCAAACCAATCCTTCAATATCGGCCAGCCTATTCAACAAGTCTGGCAACATTCTTTTTTTATAAATATCAAGACCGTAATACGTCAACTCCTGTGCAATCAGCATAATTTCCCGGACTCCCTTCTTCACAAGACTTTCTGCCTCCTTCACCAATTCCTCCATCGGCCTGCTTACATGCTGCCCTCTCATTAACGGGATGGCGCAAAAAGCACAGGTACGGTTACAACCTTCTGAAATTTTAAGGTACGCATAGTGCTGCGGAGTAGCCAGCAATCTTTCCCCAATCAATTCCATTTTATAATCAGCCTCAAATTGCTTTAAAATAAGTGGTAATTCCATCGTTCCGAAATAAGCATCCACTTCCGGTATTTCTGCTTCCAGGTTGTTTTTATATCGTTCGCTCAAGCATCCTGTTACATATACTTTATCCAGTTTGCCACGGCGTTTTAATTCCACCTGGTCAAGGATAGTGTTGATGCTTTCTTCCTTTGCCTTATCAATAAAGCCGCAGGTATTCACCACAACAATGTTGTGATCAGATTTTTTATTCTCATGCACCACATCGATCTCGTTGGCCAGCAACTGTCCACTCAGCACTTCGCTGTCCACCATGTTTTTGCTGCACCCGAGGGTGATGATGTTGACCTTATCTCTTTTTAGTGTTTTCGTTTTCATTCACATTTATCTACCAGTGGGTAACTTATTTACTTTCTAAATTAAACAAACTGTCTACAAACTCATGCTTATCAAACACCAGCAAATCTTCCATTTTCTCACCTACTCCTATAAACTTCACCGGTATTTTAAATTGATTCGCAATGGCCAGAACAACCCCACCTTTTGCCGTCCCATCCAGCTTGGTTATAGCCAATGCTGATACATCTGTTGTTGCCGTAAAATGCTTTGCTTGCTCCAATGCATTCTGTCCTGTTGAACCATCTAACACTAAAAGTACTTCGTGAGGTGCATCCGGTATTGTCTTCTGAATCACTCGTTTAATTTTTCCTAGCTCATCCATTAAATGAGCCTTATTATGCAAACGCCCAGCCGTATCTATCAACACTACATCGCTTTGTTTTGCCACAGCACTTTGTACCGTATCGAAGGCAACTGCTGCCGGATCGCTACCCATATCCTGCTTTACGATCGGAACACCTACTCTTTCGCTCCAAATCGTTAACTGGTCAACAGCAGCGGCTCTAAATGTATCGGCCGCACCCAGCAAGACACTCTTTCCGGCCTTTTTAAAATTATAAGCCAATTTGCCGATAGTAGTTGTCTTTCCAACACCGTTCACTCCCACTACTAATATGATATATGGCTTAGTTGGCAGATCTGAATCAAAAGCATAACTATTTGATTCAGGAGCATCTACCAACATTGATTCAATTTCTTCCTGTAACATTTTATTGAGTTCGGATGAACCCATATACTTGTCCTTAGCTACCCTCTTTTCAATTCGTTCAATGATCTTTACAGTCGTTTCTATTCCCACATCGGCACCTACCAATGCTTCTTCCAGGTTGTCGAGCACCTCTTCATCTACGGTACTTTTTCCAGCAATTGCCTTGGTTATTTTGGCCAGGAAACCTTCCTTGGTTTTTTGCAAACCCTGGTCAAGGCTTTCCTTTTCTTTTTTCCCGAACAACTTATTAAAAAAACCCATAGTGTCTTTCTTTACGAATGAATGGTGAATAGTCAATGGTGAATAAACAGGCCGGCTAACACACCAATTCACTATTCACAATTGACCATTCACTACAAAACAACAAAAGCCATCCGTTTTGTCACGAATAGCTTTCGAATATAATTACCTAACCCAAAAATTACTTTTGAGCTAAGAAGTCTTTCACTTTGTCTTTGTGAATGATCTGCTCTTTAAAAGTGTAAGCACCCGTTTTAGGACTGCGTACAGCCTTAATCACCTTTGTCCAGTTCTTTGCTTCGGCTGATGCCTTAAGGTCTTTTACTTTTGCGTTCTTTGAAGCTGCTTTTGCCATGATTACTTGATTTCTTTATGAACAGTTACTTTTTTCAAAATTGGATTGAACTTTTTAAGTTCTAACCTTTCCGGGTTATTCTTTTTATTTTTTACAGTGATGTAACGGCTGGTGCCGGGCTTACCACTTGTTTTGTGTTCGGTACATTCTAAAATTACCTGTACACGACTTCCTTTCTTTGCCATGATTATTAAACTTTAAATTCGATTAGATTTTTTCACCCTGAGCTCTTAGCTCTTTTACTACGCTAAGAAGTCCATTCTTATTAATAGTACGAAGTGCAGTAGTTGATAATTTCAACGTAATCCACTTATCTTCTTCGGCAAGGTAAAAACGCTTCTTCTGCAAATTCGGCAAAAAGCGACGCTTTGTTTTGATGTTCGAGTGAGAAACTTTGTTTCCACCGATTGGAACTTTACCTGTAACCTGACAAACTCTGGCCATAATTGATACTTTTTTCGGACGGCAAAGGTAAGGGAAAGAAATTGATAATTAAGAAGGATTAATGAAAAATTTAGGCCTAACCCGGCCGGCTTTTACCCACAGACTGTGGAAACCGGTTTTACCTTGAATTTCAACGGCTAAAATACAAATTTTGAGCCCGGCAGGCAATGGCATATGTTCTATCGCTGCCTACATCATTCCTTCTCTCCTTTTGCCCAATTGCTTGTTTTCAAATAACTTCGCCACTCCAATCGAAGATTTAAACATTAAAATCCCAAATCAAATCAATATGGCATACGACGTAGTAGTTCTCGGTAGCGGTCCAGGTGGTTATGTGGCGGCTATCCGTGCATCACAGCTCGGTTTTAAGACAGCGATTATTGAAAAAGAAAGTCTCGGTGGCATTTGCCTCAACTGGGGCTGTATTCCTACTAAAGCATTGCTGAAGAGTGCCCAGGTAATGGAAGATATTAAACATGCCAGCGGCTATGGTATTGAAGCAACCGGCAAAGCCAATTTTGAAGCGGTAATAAAAAGAAGCCGAGGTGTTGCAGATAAAATGAGCAAAGGCGTTCAGTTTTTGATGAAGAAGAATAAGATCGATGTGGTGATGGGCTTTGGGAAACTGAAAGCAAAAGGACAAATAGAGGTAGCTGCAGCCGATGGCAGTAAAAAAATAGTGGAAGGCAAACACATCATTATTGCAACTGGGGGGCGCAGCCGTGAGCTACCTGCTTTAAAACAAGATGGTAAAAAAATCATTGGGTATCGTGAAGCAATGAATTTACCAACACAACCAAAATCTATTATCGTAGTTGGTAGTGGTGCTATAGGTGTTGAGTTTGGCTATTTCTACAACAGCATGGGAACGAAAGTTACCATTGTTGAATTCTTACCAAGAATAGTTCCGGTAGAAGATGAAGAGATTTCTAAAGAACTGGAAAAGAACTTTAAGAAAAGTGGTATTGATATAATGGTGAACAGCGAAGTAACTGCTGTTGATACATCAGGTGCTGGAGTTAAGGCAACCATTAAAACTGCAGATGGTGAAAAAGTATTGGAAGCGGACATATTGTTAAGTGCTGTTGGTGTAGCTGCTAATATTGAAGGTATCGGTTTGGAAGAACTTGGTATTAAAACCGACAAAGGACGCATTATGGTTGATAAATATGGCCAAACAAATATCCCGGGCTTTTATGCCATTGGGGATTGTGCACCGGGCCAGGCTTTGGCCCACGTTGCCAGTAAAGAAGCCATCATTACGGTAGAGAATATTGGTTATAACGAAAAGAAATTCAATCACCAGCCAGAAGCATTGGATTATAACAATGTACCGGGATGTACGTATTGCTATCCTGAAATAGCTTCTGTTGGTTATACAGAGAAACAAGCAAAAGAAGCTGGCTATGAGGTGAAAGTTGGCAAGTTCCCATTGAGTGCAAGTGGTAAAGCATCTGCTGCCGGACATCCTGAAGGATTTGTAAAAGTAGTATTTGATGCAAAATACGGTGAGTGGTTAGGTACACATATGATCGGATACAATGTAACAGAGATCATTATTGAGACGGTGTTAGGCAGAAAATTAGAAACTACTTATCATGAAGTGTTGAACAGCATTCATCCTCACCCAACAATTAGTGAGAGTGTAAAAGATGCTATTGAAGTTGCGTATGGCGAAGCGATACATTTGTAAGAACTGTTTTTTATAAATTTGAAAGGGATTATGAGGAAACTTGTAATCCCTTTTTTATTATATTCTATTACATAAAAACTGAAAATATGAAAATCACAAAAACTCTTTTAATAATACTACTTCTTTCGTCGTCCTTAGTTTCATTAAAAACAAATGGTCAGAGCAATGGGATGCCGCCGCCTCCATTAGAGCCTTCAAAGGAGCAAAAAGTATTAATTGACGAACTAATAGAAGTTTCCAGCTTCAAGACATACTATATAAAATTTTGTAGCGATGTAATTGACGACGAAGCGTCAAATAAAAAATGGAGTACTACTAAAATAAAAACTCAAAAAAGCAAGATAAATTTTGCAGATTTTGAGTCCAGCATTGATAATGCATATGCACATCTTTTAGTTGAGGATTTGAAGTCCATAATTAACCTTATAAAAAAACATAATAAAGATTATGCAGAACATTTTTTGGGCAGTTATATACTAATTGACAATCTCAGAGTTTTCGCAAGAAACTATCTTGAAGATTAAGGCAAGTTGTACTTTACTTCATAGCCTAAAGAAAAAGGCATTTAAATTTAAAGCCCCGGAATTACTCCAGGGCCTTTGCTTGCCATTTGCATATTTTGGTTGCGACCTTATAACTTGATAAACTTCTGTTTGATAGACTCCCCATCTTCTTTTTTCGTTGCAAGGAAATACATTCCCGGTTGCAATCTGCTTATATTGATCGGTTGAACTTTAGCTGTAATAACCACAGTCATAACTGTTTGTCCACTCAGGTTCATAATAAAAATAGTTTTACCGATCCACCTTGCATCATATGACAAATCAAGGGTCATACTGGTAGTTGCCGGATTTGGGTAAAGGTTTGGCTTCAACCATTGTGGTGCTTCATCCGGCAATGGCGATTCAAAGATCAATGGCACATCTAATCCCTTAGATGATAATAGTGAATTGCGAATACCACCATTGGCAAATAAAGCTCTCATTCTTGCTTTTTGTCCTTCTGTAAATAGGTTTACACATTCATCGCTTGTAAAATCCATGTAGTTCATATACATGTCGCCTGTTGTTGTATTACCACAGGTACGTCTTAAACCTGTCGGGCATCCAACAGTATAGCTGGCTTGCTTAGGTGTATCAGCTACACCATCATCTCCGCAGTTTTCATCGCCCCATAAATGTTTAAGATTCAACCAGTGCCCTGCTTCATGTACTATTGTTTTAAATCCATCGCCAAACGCAGCTGTGCTAATTACAATTCCATCTTTATCAATAGGGCCACCTATTATGCTGGAATAACCTGCATAGTCCTCCAGGTTGCATACCCATATATTCAAATAGCTTTTAGTATCCCAGGCATCCACTCCTGTTTCAGCAGCGATTTTCATTTTATCATCCGGGCTCCAGGCTTTTATGGGAGTATACTTTCTGTTGATACCGGTAGTAGATCTTTTACGGGGATCTGAAGTAGCCAGGTGAAATTCAATTTCAATATCGGCTGCAAGGCTTTTAAAATGGGTTGGTGTATTTGCGGTGTCTGCATGTAGACGGCGAAAACTTTTATTTAATGTTTCCAATTGAGCAGCCACCTGTGCGTCAGTAATTCTTTCTTCCGGAAAATGATACAGATTATGAATTACTACTGGTATGCGAATGATAGCACTTTCGGTAACTATAGTATTTCTATTTGTAGCAATAAATTGATTGGTAAAATTTTCGATAGCCTGTAAGTCTTGCGACGAAATAGAAGTAGCTGGGGAAAAGCACTTCCGTTGCGCAGCCACCTGTAAAGATGATAGCAGTATAAAAAAGGTAACAGTTATTAACGCCTTCATAGTTTCCAAATCATTGAGGTTACGCTATGACAAAAAATATTGCCATGAGTCGTTCATGAGAAATTGGAAGTAATAAAGGATAGTTTGGAAATAACTAAAGGCGATTCAGGGATGGGATTTTTGGGGAAGAATTTTCTTCGTAGCACCAAATGCTGGTCAAATATAATTCTTTTAATTTATTGTGCAACACCTATTTGTATCGTACTTTTCCCATTGCAAGCCTATTCTTGCCATCTTTTTAACAACGGAAAGAACGGACAGCACTTATTTTTGCAATAACACAATCTTTATTCATGAAAAGAATACTTGCCTTAGCCTTTATTATCAGCCTGGCCTCCTGTAAAAATGAGGATGGGAAAGAACCTGATGAACCCAAACCAGATGCTCCAAAAAGTATTGGCTACTCAATTGTTAATACCTATCCGCATGATACTTCTTCATACACTCAGGGCCTGCTAATATATAAAGGTGAGTTATATGAAGGAACGGGCAATTATGGATTTTCAAAACTTCGAAAAGTTGATTTGAACACAGGTAAGGCTATCCAGGAAATTTCATTAGACTCGATATATTTTGGCGAAGGTGTTACCATACTCAATGATACCATTTATCAACTTACCTGGAAGGAGAAAAAAGTATTTGCCTATACACTCAAAGATTTTAAAAAAGTAAAAGAATTTTCTATTGATACTGAGGGATGGGGATTAACAACAGATGGAAAAAACCTAATTGTAAGTACAGGAGGTAGCGATCTGTTCTTTTATGAGCCTGCAAACTTTAAATTAATAAAAACACAAACAGTTACCGATGCAGGAAGCCCTTCTTTCAACTTGAATGAGTTGGAGTTTATTGATGGGTTTGTATATGCCAATCAATATCAATATCCGTATGTTTTTAAAATAAATCCTGAATCGGGACAAATAGTGGCTAAAATCGATTTGAATAAAATGTGGGACCGGGTAAAAGCTATTGACCAGCATGCAGAAGTCCCAAATGGAATTGCATACGATTCAGCCACGAAGAAAATATACGTTACAGGAAAATTATGGCCAGAATTGTACGAGGTTCAGTTTAGTCAATAACATAAATCACCGAACTGCATTTCTTTACATCCATCAAAGCGGTAAAATTTGAACGCAACCCGTTAAAGAAAGCAGCTACAAGATTGGTGCTTCCATTTTTATATTTACTGCTGAGCATAGAAATATAAAAGCTATCGTACCACATGGCCTTGTGTTCTTTTATCTTCAATCCATGTTTTGCCATTAAGACTTGCATAGAACGAGGTGAGAAATGATATAGGTGACGGGGCACATCATAAGCAGCCCAATACTCCTTATAAATGGCTGCATCAGTGGATGTAAAATTTGGTACTGCAATAAATATTTTGCCATTGGGCTTAAGCAGCGATTTTAATTGCTGTACATAATCATTCAATTCATGCACATGCTCCAGCACATGCCAGAGGGTGATCGCATCAAAACTTGCCAGAGGGAGTTCATAAAATTGGCTGATGTCTGCTAATTCTAATCCGTATAATTGTTTAGCTACTTTTTTTGCGCCGGCATCGGGTTCAAGCCCTGTTACCTGCCAGCCCTGCTGTTTCATTTCATTCGCGAAAGCTCCTGTTCCACTACCCACATCTAGTAAATTTCCTTTACTAACTCCTGTTGCTGTAATCACCAGTTTACTTTTTTGCAGCAAAGTCTTTTTTCTTACCGCCTGGTATAACCGATTTATCAATCCCCTGGAAGTATTGGAATGTGAAATATAATTTTCTGACTGATAATATGGGGCAATTGAATCAGCATCCGGTATATTTTGTGTAAACCGAACGGTGCAGGATTTACATTCCACTATTTCAAACAAATCGCCGCTTACCGTATAATCTTTTGCAGATAGTACTGGTTTCAGATCTGTTGAATCACAAACCGGACAGGTAGTATGATGAATAATAATACTCATAACGCAGCCGCAAAGTAAATGGAAATGAAATAAAAATCAGGGAAGTATTTTATATGTTGCATTCGTTGCTGAAGGCGCCAGCACTTGATTATTGGAAGTAGATGAAACGTTTACTCCATTCTGTGAGAAGTGCCAACCGATAAATACAAAGGCCGCCAACGCAATTGCCAGCGCATAAGCCCACCAGTATGATCTATTTGCCGCTTGATGATTAAGCATCTCTACCATTTCCGCTGAAGTTCTTTGATCTTCTCCAACCCTAACGCTATGATCAGCCTTTTCCCGTATTACTTTTTCAGCGGCTACGGGAGTTTCATAAGCAAGGGAAATAACATAGGAAGAGAATTTTATTTCCCCACCTAATCCTTTAGTTATTGCTCCTACTCCATTCCAATTGATAGTATCACCGTTATCCACCTGCTTTTTCATATCAAAGGCAAAGTCGTTAAACTTTAATACAGCATCTCTTTCGCCTATCTGCAAGGCATTTGCTAACCAACTAAAAAAATAGGTAGTTGGTGAAGCAGCAACAGACTGGAGACTGATGGTATAAGTAGGCGGGTTTATCCTTTTATTAGAAAATTCTATCTGGGCAGATGTTTTTTCGAATAAAAAAGTGCCGATGCCCGGCACTGGTAATTTGTTATGTTGCAATAAATATTGATACAGCTTTTCGTACATCATCGGGTCTTTTGGTCGAACGAAAATACGACTCCCCCGACAAAGTTGAACCCATATACCGGATATTGGCTCCAACGCTGATACTCTTTATTAAATACATTGTTGAATTGTGTCCAGAGATTAAGGTTTTTGGTGATCTTAAACTCCAGTCCTGCACTAAGATCGAATGCACCGCCAAGGCGACCCGGCGAGGTATCTTCTTCAATAAAAAAGGCTCCTCTCCAGGCAAACAAATCCGTTTTTAACCAAAGGTCTTTTATGATTTGCAGACGCATGGCTGCTTTTAGCTCAAGTGGTATCAGGCCGTATGCTTTTTCATTATCCTGCAAGCCTGTAAATTGATTGAAAGAAACTCCGGTAATTAAAGAGAATTTTTCATGGATGGTAAAGCCTAATTCGCCGCCGAAATTCAATACTTTAATTTGTCTTTCATTCACCACATTAAATGATTTACCATCTCCCGCTGCCGATGTATCATTTATAAACAATGGTTGATTAGTTAATTTATTGAAGGCAACTTTTGCAGCATAACTAAAATGACTTCCTACAGAACCTTTAAACCCTGCAAAACGTTCTTCGATCCAGGTGTTTTTAAAAGATGTTGGCATCCACAACCATGGGTTTTGCGAAGCTAAATATTGGTAAGTGTTTTTGCGAATGTAACCTGTCCACCCTGCCTGGAAAGTGAATCGTTCATCGTCTGTACTAATATCTGCCAGCACATTCGGGAACATTTTAAATGTTTTATTATCCCACGATGGGCGAATACCAACCTGTGCATTAATATTAGACCCTTTATATAAAACGGAAGGCGACAAATAATACATGGTATTATTGATGGCCGTTTTATTTTTTGGGCTAAGTCTGGTAAGATCAAATGTTACTCCCAGCTTAACAGCAAATAATTTTCCAATCGTTTTTTCCAAGGGCAAATTCAACACCGTATTGCTCTCTGAATTTTTTAAATAATCGCTGAAAACATCGATCTTAACTTCCGGTGCATAGGTCAACCCAAACTCCGTCTTATTTATATTGTGCATTGCAATACGGGCAGAAATAGTCTGAAAGTTCACTTTTAAGGAATCCATAGGGAATGTAAGTGAAGTTGGCAGGTAGCCATACTTATACAGCTTCTCTTGTTTAATGCCAAGGCTTGCATTCCATTCAAGATTATTTCCTGATTTGAAGAACCCAGCCAAGTTTACGTTGGTATTGGAGAATTTTTGAAAATCTCTTTTTCCATCAGAGCCAACATGCTTTGCATAAATATTTAAACCTGCAGTTTTGCCATCGCCCAACGAAATGCCGGCTTGTATAAACGGAGTTCGTAAACTTCCAAAACCTGCTTTAATATAACTGCTGTTATCAAATCTACCTGCTGTATCAATATCCAGTGCCAGCGGTTTCAACGAACCTGGTTGGTAAGCGAATAATAAATTCTGATTAGGAATGTTATAATTCAGTTTTGCTTTTGTAGTATCTGGTGCTGGCGGTGTTGCGTTGAAATTAATTTTTGCAGCTTCTCTTAATACAGGCTTAAAGCTTGATACGATGTCAATACCGCCTTTCCCGGTGGTATCTTTTTGTGCATTGGCAGCCCCAATGACAAGAATACCTGTTACTAAAAAAGAAAACTTATATACAGACTGTTTGTTCATTGTCAATTTCGTTTATCAATTATTAACCTTACTTGATTTTTCTTCCTCTTCTATCACTACATTCAACTTAGCTTGTGCTTCGCTTTTCAGTTCAGTATTTAATGTATTATCAACAATACTTTGGAAAGTAGCTTTGGCATTGAAATAATCTTTTTGTTTGAGATACACATCACCCAACAAAATGTAAGCTTTTGTTACCCAGTAATCATACGAACCTGATTTATTGATTGTCTCAAATGCTGCTTTTTCTGCATCAGCCAATTTGTTTATCTGGAAAAAGCAGTTGCCAATTTCATAACGGGCTTCCGCTGCTAACGCTGCTTTATTTAATTGTACAACTGATTTATAGGTGGCGATGGCCAGGTCAAACTGACCATCAACCTGGTGAGATTTTGCGATAGCCATATTCGCTAAGGATTTATCATCGCCACTGCTTCCTTTTGCAGTGGTTAGTTCTTTCGCATTCTCTACTGCTTCTTTCCATTTTTGTAACTGATACTGGCTTCGCAACAAACCTCGCATAGCTTCCAGTTTATTTTCCTGGCTGGCTGTAATTTGTTTTAGTTGAGCGAAATAAGTTTCGGCCTTCGCATAATTCTTCAACTCGAAAAAATTAATTCTTGCACCAGTCAATACCGCTCTCTCTGCATATTTGTTCGGAGCATTTGCTGCTACTGCATCATAGCCAATCATTGCATTTGCCCAATCTTTTCTTGCATTATAAATTTCTGCCCGGTTAAAGTTTGCATCTAATGCATACACACCCTCAGGGAATCTTTGCAGGTAATTATTAAAGCCGGCTAATGCTGCATTCATATTCTGGTCATCATACTGCTTTTCTGCTGCTCCGTAAGTCAACGAATCTTCTGTACTTACGCTTAACGGACGACCCACCTGCCGCATGAATACTGCATACTCATCTGGCTTGCCATCTTCTATGTAAATGGTTTTTACATTATCAATTGCATCTTCTGCTTCCGGAGAGTTTGGATATTTGTCTATTAGCTCCTGGAATGTTTTTATTGCCTGGGGATTATTATTAAGGTTGTAATATGATGTTCCCACTTTTAAATAAGCTTGCGGAACAAGACTTGCATTTCCACTTGTCTTAATTACATTTTGTAAATACGGAATAGCTTCTGCAAATTTCTCATCACTCATGTAGGTATTTGCCACTTCCATATTTGCATCGGTAACCAATGAAGAAGTAGGGAACTTGCGCATCATTGTATTCATCAAGGTAATCTTCTCTTTCGGACTATTTACACCAGCCAGCATGGCATTTTGGAAAGTAGCATAATCCTCTGCCGGCCAGGAAAGTTTGATTACATTATCGTACATCGTTTTTGCCTTCGAATAATTTTTCAGCATGAAGTAATTATCGGCTGTGCGGATATAAGCATCTTGCGAGAAAGCATCGGTATTCAATGCCGGAGCTTTTGCTAAAGGTTCAAAGAAACTAAGTGATACAGGATAATTTTCTTTACGCAGATAAGAATAACCAAGGTTATAGCGGGCATTAGTAATATTTGTTTCACCGCTGTTTGGCGCACCATTATCAAGATAAGCATGATAATATTTAATGGCAGTATCCAGTTTATTGTTCCTATAACCTATCTCCCCTTTCCAGAAATACGTTAACGGGAGAACGGTTCTATTATATGGATCATCCAATACTTTATCGAGTAAGGCATCCGCTTCACCTAAACGTCCATCATTAACCATCTCTGTTGCACGGCCGTATAAAATTCTGGGGTAAAGTCGCTTTGCATTTTCGGAAGGCTTAGCTAAACTTTCCAATAAAGCCTGTGCATCTCTATAATTATTTGTATTAGCCAATACATCTACCAATAATTCTTTTGCTTCGGTGTTATAGGTAGAATTAGGATAATCAGTCAGAAAACTGCTTAAACTGTTCAATGCCTCATCCTGGTAACCCAATTCATAAGAAAGTTTGGCATATTGATATTTCGAGATCTCTTTTTGTGCTGCATTGCTGCTATTGGATGAACAAAAAAGGAACGCATTTCTTGCATTTGCCTTCTGCCCTGTTTTTAAGTATGCATCTCCCAGCAAATACATCGCATGCTGACTTAATGAATCATCTTTGCCACTTAATTGTTTAAAACCTTCAATGGCTTTGGTTAATTGGTTGGCCTGGTAATATGAATAAGAAAGTTCATACAAATCTTCTCTTCTTACTTTTTTGGAACGGCTAACATAATCTTCCAAATAAGGCAATGCTTTTGCATAATCCTTTTTTTCGAAGTAGGCATGGCCAATTAATTGTTTTAATTCCAAATCATAATATTGTGAACTGCTGCCAGATTGTAATTTCTGTTGTATATAAGTAATGGCTTCATCTTTCTTTCCCTGTATATAATATATCTGTGCGATATAATACGGAACTACTGTTCCATAATTCTTTTCATTTTCCACAATTTTAAAGCTTTGCAGCGCATCGTTATACTGTCCATCCCTGAATGCCAAAAAACCGTAGTAATAATTTGCATCCATATAATTTGGATCATCCTTGATAGTACGGATGCTATTAAATAAAGGTTTGGCCTGTGCAAAATTTTGCAAATTAAAATAAGAATAACCGAGATGAAATTTCATGTCAGCAATTTCCCTGTTACTCAAGTTCTCTATTGCTGTTTGTTCGTAGCGTTGAACTGCTTCTGCAAACCGTTCGGTACGGAACAAGTATTCACCCAAATGAAAATTCATCATCTGGGTTCTGGCTGTGTTTTTTTCTACATCAATATATTCTTGTGCTTCATCTTCTGCCCTTCCTTCGTTTTGCTTGAGTGCACAAACAATGGCGTAATAATTTATTTCCTGAACAATGATCGGCCTGTTTACTTTGTCGGTTTCCCGAACGGCTTGCTTCAATTCTTTAAAAAGCGGATAAGCCAGGCTGTATTGCTCTTTCTGAAAATATTCCTTTGCTTCCTTGAAAGTTGTTTCAGGATCGGAATAGTAACGGGTTTGTTGTGCAAATACAGAAATAGAAAGGAAAATGGCGATTGCTAATAAACTTTGATACTTCATTTGGGATGTCCTTTAAACCGGTGGTCCCGTTTGTGGCGGGATAATTCCTAACGTTGCGAATATTCAAATTATTTCAGGTCAGACCAAACATCATTCCAAACAGGTGTGGATAAGTGCTGCATCGATATATGTTTTAACATTTCATTCATGTTAATAGCTAAAAACACCAATAAAATTTCTTTTAGTAATATTGCGTCAGAAAAATCAAACCCATGAAAAAACTATTCAGTACAAAATACTCCGACAACTCCATTTCATTTGCTTTATTGTTGCTCCGCTTATCTCTTGGAGGCTTAATGATAACACACGGTTTTAAAAAACTGATGAACTTTGCCGCAAAATCAGCCAACTTTGCTGACCCTTTTGGCATCGGCGGTCCTGCATCCATGAGTTTAACAATTTTTGCAGAATTCTTTTGTGCCATTTTTATTCTAATTGGATTAATGACAAGATTAGCTTGCATTCCATTGATTATAGCAATGTCAGTAGCCCTGTTTATGTCGCATGATGGGAAGATATTTACCGAAGGTGAAATGGCTGGATTGTACCTGTTGGGATATATAGCTTTGTTTTTTACCGGGCCTGGTAAAATTAGCATGGATAGATTGATAGGGAAATAATAACTATTTTCATTTCATGTTTTCAACCGAAACACAAATACGGGTACGCTACGCAGAAACTGATCAGATGGGTGTAGTGTACCATAGCAATTACTTTCCTTATTTTGAAGCAGCAAGAGCTGAGTCGATCCGGCAATTAGGATTTACCTATGCCGATATGGAAAGGATGGGTGTGATAATGCCGGTGGTGGATGTACATTGTCGCTACTTACGACCTGCCTTGTATGACGATCTGCTAACGATCAAAACTATATTGAAGGAACTGCCGGTGCATCATAAAATCGAATTTCATCATGAAGTGTATAATGAGAAAAATGAATTGTTGGCTGTAGGCAAACTGATTCTATATTTCATGGAATCCAAAACCATGAAAAAAACAGTGATGCCCCCTCAACTGCTCGAAAAGTTTAAACCCTATTTTGACTAATTTTATTGAATGGAGAATGTAGATGAGCCTTTGCCGGAAATGAATAATGTAGAACAAGCATCTGCGGTGGAAGAGGCGATTATTTATCCTCCGAAATTTGAAAAAGAAGATAAGTCTGCAAATATCTGGCTACGGTCCTTTGCAAGTCTTGCTGCTTACCTCATTCTTGGCTACTATATTTTTCCGAGTTATAAAATGCTTTTGCTGATCACAGCGATCGTTATGATCCATGAGCTGGGGCATTTTTTTGCAATGAAATTTTTCCGTTACAATGAACTGGGCATTTTTTTTATTCCGCTGCTTGGAGCATATGTTTCCGGCACAAAAAGAGAAGTATCACAAAAACAATCAGCGATCATTTTATTAGCTGGCCCTTTGCCGGGTATTATCATCGGAAGTATTTTATACCTGATTGATCAAAACAGTTCGGGTCATTATTTGTTTGACATATCGTATGAAAGAATTGGGTTGCTGTTTGTGATTCTAAATCTTATTAATCTGCTTCCTGTATATCCTTTAGACGGAGGGCAATTATTGAATAGAATATTTATTGACGAAGAAAGTATAGTGAGTAAAATATTTATTGGTTTATCAATTGCGGCGTTGGCTTTTTTTGCCTGGAGAATGTATACCACTACCGGCAGTTCATTTTCTTTTATCCTGTTGCTTTTCCCCATTATGATGCTCCTGCGGCTTTTTGGCGACAATAAATTAAGTTCCATAGAAAAAAGAATAGAAGCCGAAGAGATAAATACGGACCTTGAATATGAAGAATTAGCCAATAAAGATTATTGGCGGATAAGGAATATAATAATAGAAGAACATCCTTCATTTAAAGATGTGCCAACAGCTCCTCCATTTGAATACGATGTAAAAGAAGAACGGATAATGACAACCATTCAAAGTTTGTTGCACCGCCACCTGATCCAGGATGTTTCTATTGCTGGCAAAGTGCTGATCTTTCTTATTTGGGCGGCTGGGCTTGCTTCACCCTGGCTGTTGAATATGGACATGAGTTTCTTTAGTCGGTTTGGTTTCTGACTGTAAATAAAAGATTCTCTCCGTAATCTGACATTCGAAGGATTGATTTATCTTACTATACCAAACTTCAAATCATGAAAAAATATTTTCTTCCTGCATTGTTATTTGTTCTTATCGGTTGCAAATCGGGTGATAAAAAAGATGCGGCTGTAACTACAACTGATAGTATTGTTGCAAATACAGATACTGTTACTACTCCTTCCGATCAACCAGCCAGCAGTGGCAAAATAGATATAGAGACCTTTGGAGATATTAAAATTGGCCAGCCTCATGAAAAAACGATGGAAGCTTTGGGAGAGCCTGATAGCAAATCAGCTGCAGTAGAATGGGGTGCCGATGGATTAATGCATGAGGATTGGACGTATAACTCAAAGGGGCTGATACTAAATATGAGCTATGCAAAAGGGATCTCGGATGGCACCAAATATATTTCATCCATCACTGCGAATGATAAATGTATATTTAAGACAAGAGCTAATATGGGCATTGGTAGTAGCTACACCGAAGTGCAGGAAGCATACAAAAGAGATATTGATGCCAATGCAACCGATAAAGAGCAAATTACTGTTGGCTCAATCTATGGTGGCATTATTTTCACTTTTAAAAATGAAAAAGTAACGGCTGTATTTTTAGGTGCTGCTGCTGAATAAATCTAAACCCTGTTATAATCTGCCCGCCAGTTTTGTATAGCTTGCTTGATTTGTTTTTGCGACATTTTCTCAGCTACGGCTTTTTTTGCTAAAGCAGGCATCTCTTCATCGCTTGCAAAGCGCAGAGCAATGATCTGTCCTAATCTTATTTCTTTATCAAATGGTTTGTCTGTAAGAAGATAATGTCGAAAATTTTCTTCGGCACGGATAGCTCTGTCTTGAGCTTTTAAGGCAAATACTCTGGCATACCAAAAAAGACCGATCATTCCTAATGCACCAATGATCATGATCATCGCAGCATGTTGCACTACTTTATCATGTGCATGGCAATAAGTGATGATACTACCGACTAAAAAACTAAGAATTAATAAAGCGGTAATACCATGGTAGCCTGCTACCAGTCTTGTATGATTTTTAAAATTTTGTTCCATTTTTAGTTTATTGTTTGTGGTTTTTAGTTTGTAGTTCGTTCCTCAAAGTAAGGAATTTTCCCACCCTATTCACTATTGACTATTCACCATTCACTATTTCAGCTCATCCAGCACCTTATACATTTTATTTACTACCGGAGCAGTTCGGCCATTGTAATTATTTACCAGGAAAGAAAAAATATACTCTCTCCCATCTTTTGCTTTATGATAACCGCAAAAACCTTTTACATCGCTGATGGTGCCGCTTTTCATAGTCATTCCATTATAGATAGGCAATGAGTTGTAGAAATATTGAAACCAGTCTTTTGTTTTGGCATATTTTAAAATTTCTACCTGTGCATGTGTGGTTACCCGGTTGAGTGGTGATAAACCAGAACCATCGGCCATATTCAATTCATTTTCATCCAACCCTTTTTCTTTCCAGAATTTTTTAACGATGGCTATACCGCTGTCTGTTGAACCGAATCCTTGTTTTTCATAGGCAAAGGTTTTTACTAATGCTTCTCCGTAGAGGTTGATGCTTTTTTTATTGAACCAGTAGATGATGGAGTCGAGAGAGGGGGAATAATGAGTGTATAGGTTTGAAATATTATGCTCTACAGAATCATTTAGCGAAATTGATGACAAATAACGGGGCTTTCTAAACATGCTTTTCAAAGAATCAACTAATGTTTCGACAAACTGATTTTGTGGGTTCATCATTGAGCCTGAAATTACAAACCGATTCTCGTTTATTGGAATAGTTCCTCGCACATCTGCATTTATACTATTGCCAACGGGTAAATATATATAAGAATTATCTCCTGTTCCTTTAGCAGCAGACGTTACCCAAGAATTAAAACGTAAGGAGTATAATTCTGGCTCTGTTTTAATAATTTCAACTGGATCACCAATATTTTTTCCTGATTTTAAAATCAAATCATACTGATTTTCTCTCCAATTTAATAGCTGTGCGCCTGCCCCATAGTAGTTTCCAATATCTTGCCATATCCATCCATCTGGTATTGACTCACTATTCCATCCTCTAGCATTAATTAGTACTGCGTCTTCAAACGTAATTCTCAATGGCTTTGTACTTGTAATAATCTCATTTAGAACAACTGCCATTTTTGTTTGTTCCCAACGCCAGCTACCAAAAGTTGGGTCGCCTGATGGCTTTATATAAAGATTTTTCTTTTTATCCTTTTCATGATTAATTACCCCAAACTCTGTCATATACCGATAATCCTTCCCCAACAATTCAAAAGCCGTAACACTTGTAATAATTTTTTGTGTGGAAGCAGGAGCTAATCCAACTTGTGAATTCTTATCAAACACCACCCCTCCTGTTTTTGCATCAATAACATATAATGAGCTTATAGCATGTTTTAACTGGCTATCGGCTTCAAATTGTTGAAAGGCTTTTTGTAAACGTTGTGATACGGTTTGGGCAACGATACTACTAACCAGTAGCAAACAACCCGCAGCCAGTAAGAAAACTTTTTTCATAGTTCAGTGGTTATAACTTTGCGCCTGCCTGCCGGCAGGCAGGGTCAAATTACTTCTTTTCGTTCTAATCATATCTTAAATGAGTACGAATTCTGTTACCGCCTCCATCATCACCATCGGCGATGAATTATTGATCGGTCAAACCATTGATACTAACTCCGCTTTTATTGCACAGGAGTTGAATAAAATTGGTGTCTGGGTTCGCCGCCGTGTTACTGTGGGTGATGTATATGAAGATATCTGGGATGCACTGGATGAACAAGGAGCACAATCAGATATTGTTATTATAACCGGCGGTCTCGGCCCTACAGCAGATGATATTACTAAACCCCTTCTCTGCAAATACTTTGGAGGTAAACTGGTGTTGGACGAAAAAGTATTGGCACATGTAAAATATTTATTTGAACAAGTTTTTCGTCGCCCCGGTGCTTTGCTGGAAAGAAATATTAAACAGGCTGAAGTGCCGGATGTGTGTACGGTATTGCATAATGCGAGGGGAACGGCGCCGGGGATGTGGTTTAGGACGGCGAAGCCGCCAATGGGAAATACCTCCCCAAACCCCTCACAAGGAGGGGCTTTAGACTCCGATAAATCAAATATTGATTACAGCTATATAACAACCGATCCTACTACTTATGGATTACTTAAAAAATTTGTTGATGAACATAGAAGCAATCCTACTGCGACAGAAAAATTACTATGGGAAATATTGCGTGGGCGAAAATTAGCAGGATATAAGTTTCGCAGACAGCATATTATTGGCTCTTACATTGCTGATTTTGTTTGCCTGACCCAAAAAATGATTATTGAAGTTGACGGATTGATACATCAGATTCCCGAAAACAAAAATAGCGATGATGTTAGAACCAAAGAACTAAATAATCTTGGATTTGAAGTTATTCGTTTTACAAATGAACAAGTATTACATGATACAGACAAAGTAATTAGCGAGATTTTGAGTCAATTAAAAAAAGGGAAATCACCATCATCGGAGTCTAAGAACCCTCCCTTGGAGGGCAGGGAGGTGAAAAATGACGGGGCAATATTTATATCTCTTCCGGGAGTTCCCCACGAAATGAAAGGCCTGATAAAAGATGAAGTAATTCCGAGACTTCTAAAAGAATTTGAATTACCCGCCATCATCCACAAAACAGCATTTACCGCCGGAACTGGTGAATCTATACTGGCAGAATTATTAACTGGGTTTGAAAAATCATTACCTGAATCTATAAAATTAGCTTACCTGCCTAATTATGGCATGGTAAAACTCCGGCTAACTGCACGAGGAAATAATAAAGAAGAAGTAGAAAAAGAACTGCTCCCCTATTTTGAAAAATTGCAGGACCTCGTAAAAAAATATTTAGTAGCCAATGAAGACGTAGGATTGGAAATAGTAGTTGGAAATTTATTGAAAGCAACAAATAAAACGATGGGTACTGCTGAAAGCTGTACCGGCGGATATATTGCTCATTTGATAACAGCTGTGGCAGGTTCATCCGAATACTATAAAGGAAGTATCATTAGCTATGCAAATGAAGTAAAAGAAAATGTATTGGGTGTGCAGCATTATACTTTATCGACCGTAGGTGCGGTAAGTGAAGAAACTGTGAAAGAAATGGTCGCCGGTGCTCTACAAACATTGAATGTTGATTATGCAATCGCTACTTCAGGTATTATGGGACCCGGTGGTGGCAGCGAAGAAAAACCTGTTGGTACGGTTTGGCTGGCGGTCGGCAACCATCAAAAAATTGAAACGCTGCGACTGAATCTACGGTTCGACCGCCAACGAAATATTGGTATGACGGCGGCCAATGCCCTCAATTTCCTACGCAAATTCATCATTGCTAACGGTTGATAGCCTTTTATAACCAAATCATTACCTTTGGCCGGTTAAAATTGCTTGTCTGTCTTGTTCATCCGTGTTAATGCAGTTGAAGTGTGCGACGCAACGAAGATGATAGTAGCAATGCCGCTGACTAACAAAAAAAATTATCTATGGCTGTTGTTGATTTAATAATGCCGAAACTGGGCGAAAGCATCATGGAAGCTACCGTGTTGAAATGGTTCAAACAACCCGGCGACGAAGTAAAAATGGATGAAACCGTACTCGAAATTGCTACTGATAAAGTAGACAGCGAAGTACCAAGCACCGCCGCAGGTGTAATTGAAGAGATATTATTTAATGTAAATGATGTGGTTCCGATTGGTACGGTAATAGCGAAGATCAGAACTTCCGCTAAGAGTGATGAGCCACGAGTTGCGAGTAATACTCCGGCAGCACCAGTTGTTGAAAAAGTGCAGGACGCTGTGGTGGTAGAAGCAGCCCAACCATCGGCCCCCGCAAAAGCTACAGCAGACAAGCAAACTAATTCAGGTTCCCGTTTCTACTCTCCGCTTGTATTAAATATTGCAGCTAGTGAAGGGGTAAGCATGACGGAATTGGAAAATATTCCAGGTACAGGTAATGAAGGACGGGTGACGAAGAAAGATATTCTGCAGTATGTGAGCGGAAGGAAGTCAACAGTTCAAAGTTCACAGTCCGCAGCACCTAATCAACAAACTGTTTCCGTAATAAAAGAAGCTCCGCAATCACAGCAACAATCTTCCAACAATCAGGTTGCCGCCTACCAGGGTAATGTAGAGATAATTGAAATGGATCGGATGCGTAAATTGATTGCCGACCATATGGTTCGCAGCAAGCATACAAGTCCGCATGTAACCAGTTTTACTGAAGCTGATGTTACTAACCTGGTGCAATGGAGAGATAAAGTGAAAAAAGAATTTGAAAAAAGAGAGAATACCAAAATTACTTTCACTCCGTTGTTCATAGAAGCAATTGTTCGCTGCATTAAAAGATTTCCATTGATCAATAGTTCGCTGGATGGTTATAATATCATTGTGAAAAAAGATATTAATATCGGTATGGCTACAGCATTGCCCAGCGGCAACCTGATCGTACCGGTAATTAAAAATGCTGACCAGTTGAATCTGGTTGGATTGACCAAACAAGTAAATGGATTGGCTGATGCAGCCCGCAACGGAAAACTAAAAGTTGACGATACAACTGGTGGCACTTTCACATTAACCAACGTAGGAACCTTTGGAAGTTTAATGGGAACACCAATTATTAATCAACCACAAGTGGCAATTTTGGCTGTGGGTGCTATTAAGAAACGTCCGGTAGTAATTGAAACTCCTGCTGGAGACACGATTGGCATCCGTCATATGATGTATCTCAGCATGAGCTACGATCATCGGATTGTAGATGGAAGTTTGGGGGCTACTTTTTTAACTGCAGTTGCGAAGGAGTTGGAGAATTTTAAAAGTGACAGGGAGTATTAACCGCTGATTAAGTGGTTGATTTGATTAATGCTGATAGTTAAATAACAATATTAATCGTACAAGCTACTTGTACGATTTTTTTATTTTGCCATCGTCCATTTCTCTGGGCATCGTTCCTTGCGTCTTTGCGAGAAAACTTATCGGCATTTATTCAGTAGGCACCCCGTAAGTCCTCCCTTTGAAAATATACTTACTGCCCTTTCTTTTTATTTCATACAGATTATCATAATCCGTTTCTTTTAAATCTCCGGAAACAACTGTGGAACCAGTGAGCATATTGGCAATATCATCAATCGTATTAGAATGGCCTACTACTAAAACATCTCCTTTCTTAATTGACTTCAGCTTTTCAATAAATGCAGAAGCAGAGTCTTTGCTGGGGCTATAAAATTGTGTTTGCACTTTATCCAAATACTCATCCAATGGTTTGGCAGTACCCATAGTTCGCTTATACTTTGTCGAAAATATATACTTGATGTTTTTGCTTTTTAGCTCTTCTTTCAATGCCAAAGCTCTTTCATTTCCTGCGTCGCTCAGCTCTACATCGCTGCTCATATTGGCAGCGGCTACCGTCTTCTCGCCATGGCGAACAATATAGATGGTATTTCCACAAGAACTAATAAAAAACAAGCCTGCTGCGAATAATAAATATTTCATAATAAATTCTTTAACAATCTAAAATTAAACTACTCTTTCATTCTTTGCGTCTTTTTTGTAAATTAGTTATACTAAACCCAGATAACACTATGAAATCATTATCAGAAACCTGGTTCGCCGAAGGCCGTATTGATTTTGAATTGAAGAAATACACCCTCCTAGCCTACCTGCAGGAAGTAAACAAATACTTCAACGAAAATAAGTTGTACCCGCAACTGGCCGACATGATCTTCCACTACAACAATATTGTGGCCTTCCGGGAAAACAAAAAATACCTGCAAGAGCATTTTCCTAAGAAAATGACGGGCATTCAAATGGAAAAACTACAAATGCTCTACCAGCAAATGATAGAAGATGATGAATTAATGCAAGAACTGGAAGATATTATTCACTATGCCGCCGGCAAAATGAAAACAACCATTCAAAATGCTACCGGTATTTATGAGTTTGTAGAAGAGCAGATCGAAATAACTCCCATTGGTATTATTCCATTGGATATACAGGAAGGTTATTTCTTTTTAAGCAGTCGCAATACCAAAGAAACGGGTGTCTATCATTACCGTCTTTCCATTTTTGAAAAACATGATGAGAAGTATCGAAGCATCAGAACTTTGTTCATTGATAACTGGCAACGGGGTATTTCTCACACTTATGAAAATATAAAATCAGAATTGATACGACGCTGGAAAGATCTTCCTAACCCGGCAGTGTATGCTATTGAAACCGGTCTGAATTTTCCTGTAGATGAAACTTTATTGCCGGTAGCTAAGAGAAGTTTGGTGAAGTTTATTTCTACTGCAGCCTAACGGTTAATTAGTTTATTGGGAAATTGGTTAATTAGGGAGACCCCGAAAATCAGACTTTCCCTAATTAACCAATTAACTAACCATCCTATTCAACTATTTCCAATCCCCAATCTTTTCCTTTCTTTACCGCTGGAACACCTTCAGTGATCCATTTAGCAGGCTTTTCTCCTTTTAATAACCAGTCGAAGAATTGCTGCTCTCTTATTTGAATATCTTTTTTATTCTTTCTTTCTACAAGGTTGTGTGCTTCGCCATTATAATTCAGCATCCAAACCTTTTTATTCATTCTGCGCATAGCAGTAAATAATTCAATACCCTGGTACCAGGGAACAGCACCATCGGCATCATTCGCCATGATCACCATTGGTGTTTTAATTTTTGGCACATGAAAAAGTGGTGAGTTCAAAATATATAAATTTTGTTTTTCCCATAGTGTTGCACCAATACGGCTTTGTGTTTTTTCGTATTGGAACTGGCGGTTGATACCACCTTCCCAGCGGATACCACCGTATGCACTCGTCATATTTGCAACTGGCGCACCAGACCAGGCGGCTTTGAACATATCCGTCATTGTAACTAATTGAGCTACCTGAATACCACCCCAGCTTTGTCCTTGTATGCCGATATTGGCCCCATCAATCCATTTGTTTTTTGCAATCAGATCTTTTGCGGCACTCACTACATAATCATAAGCACTCTTGGCAGGATAGCCAATGGTATAATGAATATCCGGAGAGAAAACTACATATCCACGACTTACAAAGAAGGAAACATTCAACCGGCTACCAGTTGGTGTTGGTGGAATATAACCATGTAATGTTTCAGAATGTGTTTCATAGAAGTACATGATCATCGGGTATTTTTTTGTCGGATCAAAATTCTCCGGCTTATATAAAATACCTTCTGACATTTTTCCATTAAATGCTTTCCATTTGTATAACTCTGCTGTTCCCCAGTTGTACTCTTTCTGCTGTGGATTCGTGGAGTACAATTTTGTTTCACCTGACAAATCACTGCTTACAAATAACTCTGGAGAAACTTCATAACTCTCTTTGGTATAAATAAACTTTTCAGCATCCTTAGCTTTAACAGGATTTCCTACCGATGCTTTAACTTTTGATAATTGAACAGGAAGCATCTTAGTTAATAGCTTGTAGCTGGCAAACCCGTCTTCTTTACCTGTTTCACTAAATGTTTGTAATAATAAGGTCTGACCAGGTTTTACAAAACGTTCTTCCCTGTCAGTTGAAACATAACGATACCTGGTCTTAGTTTTGCGCCCCTGTCCGCCTGTAATTAACAACGGAGCCATTTTCCCGTTAGGGTCTACCTGCCAAACATCGTATCGATCATACACAAATAATACTTCATCATTTTCCTGCCATCTCATTATTCCGTGAGGAGAGGGATCGCTTGGCGAATCATGATCTTCATCATACAAAGGCAATTTTATTTTAGCCGTAATGTTTCTGGCAGAATCTCCATCCCAGGCAAAATAATGTCTTGCTTTACTATCATACCACATGATGTATTTTCCAGCCGGAGAAATCATCTGCGGAGCAATAAAACCAGTCATATCTTTTTTCACCAATTTGGTAGTTCCATCATTTATATTAATGGCATAGATATCTTTTTTGGTATTACCAGTCCATTGGCTTTCTATTCTTTTTCCAAAATCCGTTACTCCTACAAATTGATCACCATCACCCTCATTGGTTTGATATACGGTTGGCAATTGCTCGGTTGCCAATTGCTTCAATGATTTATTATCAAATTGATAAACTGCCAGGTAGTTGGTTTGCAGATCTCTTTGCAAGCGGCTTAACTGTGTAGTTTGTAAATAATCATCATTGTAATGCCATACGTCCAGTTTCACCAAATCAATATCTATCAATGTAGTATCCTTTGGTGGTTGTATCGGTGCTGTTCCAAAAAACAATCGTTTACCAGATTTACTGAAACTAACATTGCCAAACTCACTTACTGTCATCCCTAATTGCATACCTACAGAATTTTTATCGGCTAACATGGTTGCGCTATCCATTCCTGCAGTGTAATACCAAAGTTTGTAGAATTTCTGTAATTCTTTTGGTTTCGCATCTCTTTCTGCTAAGTATGCCACTTGAGAACCATCTTCAGAAAAACTGAAGTTTTTAAAATCGTTACCGCCTTTACTCAACACAATTGTTTTTCCTTCTTTTAAATCATAAAGAGATACAGATTGTTTACTTAATGAGTCTTTGGGGTTTTTCGCCTGTTCAATTATTAGCTTCTGTCCTTTTTTACTAAAACTATATTCCAACACATTGGTAAAAGTTTTCTCTTTACCATCTATTAGATTTCGCACTACCAAATCTGTTCCTGCATCAGCGGGGCCGGCTGGTGTTTCGTCGCCTTCTGCATCAATGTTTGAGTCGGGAGTCGGGAGTTGGGAGTTGGGAGTCAATACACCTTCCTCATCATTATCATCCCGGTTCTTTTTTTTCTTTTCAGGAATAGTAGCAATCACTTGCTTTAGCGAATCAATTACTTTCCCGAGACTATCTGCAATTCTTTTATCAGTGTTTTCTGGCTTTTTAGGTGCTTCTTTCTTTTCAATGGCTTTTTCCAAATGAAAGGCGACCCAACCTGCTTCCTTCTCAGGAACTTTATAATTTTTTACTCTGGGCAATTTCCAAACACTGTCTTTGCCTAACTCTACGATAGCAAAAGAATCTTTTGGCATATCGTCCGGCCTTTTCTTTTTGATACGGGCATCTCTTGTATCTTTAAATAACGGTTTGATACGAAAAACAGCATAGCGGCTGTCTTCTGTTATCACTGCATTATATCCACGGGCAATTACTTTTTTGTATCCTGCATCTGATGATTGTATCACCAGTTCATTATCACCTTCCTGCGGATTGATGGAGTACACTATCCATTTACCATCGTTACTTATCATCCGTTCACCGATACTTTGCCAGCTATCGTATACAGAATGATCCAACGGTTTTTTTTGTGCAAATACTGAAATTGCCAATAGCAACATTAAAATACTAAAGAGGAGCCTCATAAAGAATAGTTTTGAAGGCTCTAAAGATAATGGGGAATCAGGAATATTATTCAGGCTTTTTACCAACGATAAGTCCGTACTGCCACAAGCCTTTTTTCATGCCTTTGTACTGATAGCGACAAGCTTTGATATTTCGTTTTTGCATATCTGTTGCTGGCTTTGAAAAATTGATTTTCTTCCAGAGCAAATACAGGCTGGCTAAGTAATAAAACCGGTATAAACGGCGAGAAGAATGGGAAGCCTCTTTAGAAATATTACGATAATTAATATTCGTAAAGCCCTCATTACTCATGAATGATTGAAAGCGATCAGGAGATTCTAAGTAGTTAACCAGCCAACCATCTATCCAGTTCCTGATTATAGGGTGATCGTTATTTACAAACGCAGTTACAAATCCATCTGCAACCACTAATCGCCCCCCCGGTTTTAACAGCCGAAATGCTTCTTTTATAAATTGATCTTTGCTGTCTGCATAGCAAATACTTTCACAACCCCATACTACATCAAAACTTGCATCAGGAAAATCTGTCATACAATAATTCATCACTTTAAAATTGACCAGATGATGTACGCCTATTTTTTCAGCATTGCTGTTGGCTTGTTGTACCTGTCGTTCGCTTAGAGTGATGCCTGTTACTTTGCATCCAATTGTTGATGCCATAAAAATACTGCTGCCTCCTACTCCGCACCCAGCATCTAGTACATAGTCTGTTGATTTTATGGCTGCTGCCTCTATCATCACTTCATTCATACGAAGCAGTGATTCCGGAAATGATTTTACTTTTTCGTCCCAATAACCATAATGAATAGCCATGCTATTATTCAAATCCCAGGAATCTTTGTACGCATTCTCTGTGTCCTTATAATATTGAATGATGTGCTGATGATAATCAGTCGGCTGCATGTTGTGTTAATTTTCGTTCTTCTCTACCCAGCAAAATAACATGAATGATCAATGCAATGGCAATAATTGCAAAGCCAATATAAAACCATTTGCTGAGTAATTCGTTTTCGTTGTACACAGCAAAGGCAAGTAAGATTCCATACACAGGCTCCAGGTTAAAAGTAAGATTTACTGTAAATGCTGACAACCGTTTCAATGCATAACCTGATAACTGAAAAGCAATGACCGAGCAAAACCAGGAAAGAACCAGCAACCAACCCAGATTTTCAAGGCTTGGCAAAAAAGTTTCTGTAGGAAACTGTTGTAAATAAAAAGGAAGCAATATTGATAACGTTAGGAAGCCGCCGGTTTGCTGCCAGGTAAGCATTGTTTCTACATTCATCCTTTTTAAAAACTCCCGGTTGTAAATAGGAAACAGGGATGCTAATATTGCGGATATGATGCCGATAATGATGCCGGTTTTATATTGCTCATCAAAATGAAAGATGACGTAAATGCCGAAAATTGTAATTATACCTAAGAATAATTCCATCCAGTTAATTCTTTTCTTCAATATCAATGGCTCAAACAGAGCAGTAAAAAAACCAATGGATGAAAAACAAACTAATGCCACCGACACATTTGCATATTTAATAGAACCATAAAAAGTAACCCAGTGCATAGCGGCAATAAAACCAACCCCGGCTATTTTTAATATATCAATGACCGGTATTTTTTTGATCTTTTTCATTAGCCCAAATAGAATCCACATAGTAGCAGCGGTTAACAAAAGCCGGTACCATACGATCATGCCTTC
>LNFJ01000032.1 GCA_001464625.1 Bacteroidia bacterium Ga0077558
GAATTAATTTCAAACTATCCAAATCCTTTTACAGAATCAACCACCATTAAGTTTACAACAAAAGGCGGCCATACGCTTATACAAATAATTGATATGCTGGGCCGGGTAATTAAAACACCAATCGACAGGGAGTACACACCGGGTACTTACACTATTACGTTTGAAAGCAACGGCTTGCCAACCGGAGTTTATTATGCCCGTTTTCAAAATGGACCTGTTCAACAAGTAAGGCCTATGCTTAAAGTGAGGTAGTGTTTTTTAAATATATATTATTGAAACATGGTTGCAGTTTAATAAAAAAGCCTATTTTTACGTTCAATGGTTTTATTAGCCCAATATGGCAAAAAAATAATTGCAACGCTCCTTTTAGGGTTGTTTGCCTTTATTTATGCAGAAAAAATTATGCATGAGCATAGTTTTAAAGCAGATTCAAAAATTTATACTGCAGGTCAATCTGTAAATGATAACACAGGTTGCACCATTTGCGAATTTCAATTAGCGCCAGATACAGATGTACAAGTTGAAATATTTTCGGGTTTATTTTGTCACTCTTCCTCGATCGATTTAAATTTTCAACAACCTCTATTCTTCAACCATTCACCATCGCAGCTTTCAGAAAGAGGCCCTCCTGCTCTTATGTAATTAATTACTAACTACTGGTTGGGTAATTAGCTTTACTTAATATTTTTCAGTCATCTTTTAATTTTTAAATGCATATCAATGTTTTTAAAAACATAGGTTGAATGAATTCATACTTTATTTCTTTTCACGATGCGATATTTTAAATTCATATTTATTTTTTTCTTTTTGTCAATAGCTACAGATGCTATTTCGCAATGTACACTTCGGTTTACAGGCAAGGTAACAGATGCTGATACGAAAGAACTACTTGAAAGAGCTACGATTGAGATAAAAGAAATTAATTTAAAAGTAGCCACCGGGAAATCAGGTGAATTTAGAATCGAGGGTCTTTGTCCCGGTCATTATGATATTATTATTACACATGTAGGATGTGTGCCTTTAACCACACATATTCATATCAAAGATGATTTTTCACAGGACTATGTATTGGAACATGCATCAGGCCAGTTGTCTGGAGTAACAGTAGTGGGAGTGGCTCAAAATTCAAAATCGGGTGATGAACTAAAGGGACGGACATTGGAATCTGTTAAAGGATTAACCCTTGGGGAATCGCTTAAGAAAATAAGCGGAGTAAATGTATTGCAAACCGGTACTAATATTTATAAACCTGTTATTCATGGATTGCACAGCAGCCGTGTACTTATTTTAAACAATGGTATCCGTCAGGAAGGGCAGCAGTGGGGCAATGAACATGCTCCTGAAGTTGACCCTTATATTGCTAATCGTATCTCTGTTATAAAAGGTGCTGCTACTATGCGCTATGGTGGTGATGCAATTGGTGGGGTGATATTAGTAGAACCAAAATTACTAAGAGCTGTTCCGGGCACTGGTGGTGAAATAAATATTGCTGCGTTTAGTAATAACAGAATGGGTGCAGTTTCTGCCATACTGGAAGGCAACCTTGCAAGAACTCCTGCTTTTAGTTGGCGATTACAAGGAACATTAAAAAGAGGTGGTAATGCAAGAACACCAAATTATTGGCTAGCTAATTCAGGATTGAAAGAATATAATTTTTCGGCCACCGCCGGCTGGAGAAAAGCTAAGTGGGGGACTGAATTATTCTACAGTCAGTTCAATACCATACTCGGAATATTTTCAGGTTCACATATTGGAAATACTACTGATCTTATAAATGCTATTAATAGCAGCGAACCACCTGATTATATAAAAAATGTGAGCTTCACTTATAAAATTGACCGGCCTTACCAGGAAGTGCAGCACCATCTTGTAAAATCAAAAACTTATTTTAATACAGGTATAATTGGTCGTTTAAATTTTATAAGTTCTTTCCAGTATAATAACCGCAGAGAGTATGATGTAAAAAGATTTCAGTCAAGCGAGGATGTGCCGCAGTTAGACCTTTCCATCGCCACGGCTGCATTAGATGTTGTGTGGGATCATTTTACCTGGAAAAACTTTCGGGGAACAATGGGTGTATCGGGTATGTTTCAGGATAACAAATACAGCCGCCGTTTATTTATTCCAAACTACCAGTCAATAAATACCGGAGTATTTGTTATTGAAAAATGGGAGCAAAAGAAATGGCTGCTGGAAGCTGGCCTGCGGTACGACTATAGAAATTTTTTCAACACCACTAATAATTCTGGCAGAATTTATCCTGATAGAAATTATAGCAGTCTATCAGGTAATACGGGAATTACATACCGTATAACTGATGGATTTAGTGTAAACGCAATGCTATCTACGGCATGGCGGGCACCGAATGTAAATGAGTTGTATAGTGATGGACTGCATCACGGCGCAGCCCGTATCGAAAAGGGAGACAGCAGTTTGGCACCTGAAAGAGCCAACAGCCTGATGACAGGAATAAATTACACTAAAAATAAATGGAGTGTTGAAATAGGGCTTTATACGAAACGTATCAACGACTTTATTTATCTGGAACCAACTTATCCGCCGCAGCTAACTATTCGTGGGGCTTTTCCTTCATTCCGTTTTTCACAAACCAATGCAAGATTAAATGGTGCAGATATTTCAATTGGATATGAAATATCTCATCACCTGAAATGGCTGGGAAAGGCTTCTTTACTACGGGCATGGGATCGTAGTAATAAGGACTGGCTAATACAAATGCCCTCCGACCGAATTGAAAACGAAATTGAGTATAGCTTCAATAATGGTCTATTCTTTAAAGAAAGTTATGTGAAGCTAAATGTTCAACATGTGCTTAAACAAAATAGAGTGCCGTCATCTGGTAATATTGAAATTACCAGACCAGATGGTTCCAAGTATTTGGCTCCTGATTATGCACCACCTCCATCTGCCTATGCGTTATTTGGTATAGAAATGGGATCACAATTATTAATCGGTAAAACGAACCTTAACGTAACACTGGCAGCCACTAATCTTTTAAATACTGCTTACCGTGATTATATGAATGCCTTCCGGTATTATGCCGATGAGATGGGCAGAAATATTTCACTACGTATTAAAATGCCCTTTGAATTTCATACAAAAAATAAATAACACTGATTTTTAAACTTTAAATTTTATAGAATGAAAAAAACAATGCTGAAATTTATTCTGCCCTTATTTGCGGTAACCACCTTAATAACTTCTTGTAAAAAAGATACTGACGAGCCAAATGAAGAAGAGTTGATTACTACGGTAACACTAACTTTTACTGAAGTAGGCGGAGCAGGAGCCACGTCTACTTTTATTTTCAGAGATTTAGATGGTGATGGCGGAGCAGCTCCAACAGTTTTTAACGACATAGTATTGGCTCCAAGCAAAACGTATAACATGTCTATCACATTAACGAACGAGGCTAAATCACCGGCTGAAGATATTACTGCAGAAGTAGGAGCAGAAGCAGGCGATCACCAGTTTTATTTTGCACCCACCGGTGCTAATGTAACCATTACTAATTTGAATAATGACAGTGGAGGTTTGCCTTTAGGCCTTACTTCTACGTGGACAACCGGGGCGTTAAGTAACGGCACTGTAAAAATTACCCTGAAGCATAAGCCAGGCATAAAAGCAGCAGGAGATCCGGTAACAAAAGGAGACACAGATATTGAATTAAACTGGAATGTAAGAGTTCAATAACTCTCATGAGAGAGTAGCTTAGATAAAAGCCGGCATATTCTTATGCTGGCTTATTTTTTATACTATAATTTGCAGTATGGAAATTACTTTTAATACTCCGGCTTTATTATTTCCCGCTATCAGCCTTTTGCTGTTAGCCTATACCAACCGTTATCTTGCCTTGGCTAGCCTTATCCGCAAACTGCATGATGAGTATATGAAAGGGGATAAGAAAACGCATCTCTTGCATCAAATTAAGATTCTGCGCATACGCATTAATATGGTTCGGCAGATGCAGGCATTGGGGGTGTTTAGTTTTTTATGTTGCGTAGTTACTATGTACAGTGTGTATAAAGAATGGACAGGGTTTACCAGTATTGTTTTTGCAGCAAGTCTGTTGAGCTTACTGGCATCACTTGTTATTTCTCTTTTAGAGATATCTCAGAGTACAAAAGCACTGGAATGGGAACTGAGTGATATGGAAGAGCTGGAAAAGACAAATTTCTTTACTGATTTATGGGGTAGTAAAGGGGAAAAAAAAGATTCGTAGATTTAAGGCATGAAAGGATTCAAATTTTTACTGGCTTTGATGATCTTAATTGTGGGAGACTCCTGTTCAAAAGGGGGTGATGCAGGTGGTGGTAGTGATGATAGTCCACATGTTGTAACGCCAACAGATAATGTAGTTCCAGTATTAGATATTTATACTCCCGGGCCAAATCAGATTTTTTCTAACGGAAATACAATAAGTATAACCGGAAAAATAAGTGATGACCTCGGGCTTTACAATGGCAGCATTCGCATTACAAATGATGCGAATGGGGAATTAGTAAAACAGCAGTTATATGAAATTCACGGGGTGTTGAGTTATAATTATAACATTACACATACTGCTTCAGTTACGGTAGTGAGTGATTATACAGTGTCCATTACTTTTCAAGACCATGGACTTAATAGTGTTACAAAAACAGTAAAAATAAAAGTGAATCCTTGAGTGTTATAGAGATTCTATAATCTTCAGCACATTTTGCCAGTTGCCTCCATTATAGGCTTCTTTTATTCCTGCTGCTTTTAAATATTGCAGAGCAGTGGCGCTGCGTTCACCGGAGTTACAACAAACTATTACCGGTAATTTAGAAGCTTTAATTCTTTCAATACTCACTTTAATTCTATCCACCGGAATATTAAATGCGTCCGGAATATGACCTCTGTCATACTCCTGCGGTGTACGAACATCAACAATGATGGCGCCTTTTTTTAAAGCATTCTTTATTTTTCCAGTGCCCAGTCTTAAAAATGAAAATAGTCCCATAGTTACGCAACTGAAATTTTATTTTTTCTTTCACCGATCTGCTGACGCCACATGGCATAATACAAACCTTTTTCTTCCAGCAGTTTTTCATGATTGCCCGTTTCTACCACATCACCTTTCTCTAGTACATAAATTCTATCGGCATGCATAATGGTGGAAAGCCTGTGTGCAATTAAAATAGTAACCTGGCTGCCTTGCAGCGAAATATCACGGATAGTATCCGTAATTTCTTCTTCTGTTAAAGAATCCAGAGCAGAGGTAGCTTCATCAAACAATAATAATTTTGGTTTGCGAAGTAATGCTCTTGCAATCGACAGACGCTGTTTTTCTCCGCCGGATAATTTCAACCCCCCTTCACCAATCATTGTTTCAAGCCCTTTTTCGGCTCTTGCCAGTAAATTGGAGGCAGATGCTTTTCTTAATACTTCGAGCAATTCTTCTTCTGTTGCTTCAGGATTTACAAAACTTAAATTTTCCCTGATAGTACCTGAGAAAAGTTGTGTGTCTTGTGTTACAAAACCTATTTGGTTGCGCAATGCATCAAAGTCAATGCTATTTTCATCAATACCATTGTATAAAATTGTTCCTTCTTGCGGACGATATAAGCCTACTAATAATTTCATTAGTGTTGTTTTCCCAGATCCTGATGGCCCTACGAAGGCGATAGTTTCACCAGTTTTTACTTTAAAGCTAATATCATTAATGGCTTTGTGTGCTGCAGTCTGGTGCTTAAAAGCTACATGGTCAAATTCTAATGTTTGTATTTCTCCCAGGTGCTTAGGATTTATAGCCTGAGGCTCCGGAGCTTTCTTCATTAAATTTGAAAAATTCTCTAATGAAGCCTGTGCTTCCCGGTAAGTAAGAATAATGTTACCAATTTCCTGCAAAGGTCCAAATACAAAGAAGGAGAAAATTTGCATGGTAACAATCTGCCCGGCATCCATCTTACCCTGGTAAATAAACAGCATTAACAGAAAAAGAATTACCTGGCGAAGCGTATTAACGAAAGTACCCTGTATAAAACTGATGCTGCGTATTCTCTTTACTTTGGTTAACTCTAAGCCTAAAATTTTAAAAGTATTTTTATTTAGTCTGCTTACTTCTTGTTGCGTAAGACCAAGACTTTTTACCAATTCAATATTACGGAGCGATTCGGTTGTGGCACCTGCCAATGCAGTTGTTTGACCAACAATTTTTTTCTGTATCGTTTTTACTTTTTTGCTGAGCAGGTTTGAAATAATGGTTAGTAAAAATATTCCGCCGAAATAAACCAATGGCAGACTCCAATGGATAGTAGTGGCATATACTGCAACAAAAACAATCCCAACGATAACCGGGAAAAGGATATTAATGAATGAGGAAACAAATTTTTCGGTATCGATTCTCACTTTTTGTAGAATACTTAGTGTTTCACCACTTCGGGCATCTTCAAATTCCTGGTATGGTAGCTTCATGGCATGTTGCAGCCCTTGCGTAAAAATGGTTGCGCCAAACTTTTGAGTAATGAGGCTTAAAAAATAATCCTGGAAAGCTTTGGCAATCCGGCTAATCATAGCAACAGAAATAGAAGCTATAAGGAGCCAGGCCACTCCATATATTGTTTTATTTTTTTCAACTTTACTAATCACACCTGCACTATCCATTTGAACAGTGCTATCTACATATTCTTTTTGGGTAAAAAGGAATTCATTCCAATTTAAAGGCTCAACTTTTTGATGATAACTTCCCAGGTTTACTAGTTTTCCAAAAATAATGGGGTCAACAAGTGAAAAGCCGATATTAATAGCCGCCAGTAGTAAAACTAATGCCACGAGCCATTTATAAGGCTTAAGATAACGCAGTAATATCTTCATAAAAATTATTGAGAGGGAAATTGAAAGTCTTTAGAGTACAAACATCGTACAAGTTCGTAAAAAATGACAAGATTTCAGCTTTCGGGGTAAATTGCAGTTAATTATACAAGGCTCAATTTGAAGAATAAGCAGATGAAAAGGTACATGATTGATTTGCATCGCCTGCGGCATAATCCGTACAACGGGTTGTACACTTTTTCTTGCCATCTCGCAGAATACCTTTTATTGAACTGTACTGCTGATGAGCAACTAACTTATTACTTACCCAAAGATAAGTTTGGTTTATTTGGAGACAAACCAAAATATGTTGCTCATAAGCGTTGGCACAAAATTTTTCAAAGTGGAACAGGGGAATATGATCTTTGGCATCTTACAACAGGTATTTCTCAATACCGCCCTTTTAATAAAAAAACCAAAGTTGTTTATACCATTCATGATATGAACTTTTTGGTAGAAGAAGGAGGAAACTCAAAGTACAATAAGCGATCATTAAAGTTGATGCAGAAAAACGTAAACCAGGCTAGTCACATTATAGGCATTTCAGAACATGCACTAAATTTTGCAGCTAAACATCTGGATTTTGGCTCCACCGCCAGTTCTGTCATTTATAATGGTAGTAGTGTGGCAGAGTTCCCCGGATTTGACAGACCAGATTATAAACCAGTAAGGCCTTTTTTGTTTTCGTTGGGTCTTGTGCAGCCACGAAAAAACCTGCATGTGCTTCCGGCATTATTGGTAAGCAATGAATACGAACTGATAATTGCCGGGCTCAATAATTTCGATTATAAAGACAAAGTAATTGAAGAGGCAAAAAGATATGGGGTAGAAGACAGGGTGAAATTTGTTGGCCCCGTAGATGAGCAAACTAAATATTGGTATTTCAAAAACTGTGAAGCATTTATGTTTCCTTCTTTTGCAGAAGGATTTGGGGTTCCACCATTAGAAGCCATGCATTTTGGCAAACCTGTTTTTTTATCTCGTTTTATGAGCCTTCCTGAAGTTGGTGGTGATGCTGCCTACTACTTTGATGATTTTGAGCCAGAGACCATCCGAAACTGTTTTGAAAAAAGTTTGTACGATTACAAAATAAATAATCGTAGTGACAGTATAAAGCAGCATGCAGCATTGTTTAGCTGGCATACTACGGCTAGGAAATACCTGGATGTTTACCGAAAAGTTTTAGCGTCATAAATTCAATAGTACTGCTTGTATCTATTTAGTATTATTTTTAAGTAATGCAGCAAAACGTTCCAAAATCATTTAGACCGGGATTAAATAATGCTTTCTACTTTACGAGATCAGCACTATTTAAAAAAGTAAATCAGTTTGCGCCGGAACTGCTGGGCAGAGTAATGGACTTTGGTTGTGGCAGTAAGCCTTATCAATCATTGTTTACGAATGCTACAGAATATATAGGAGTAGATTATGCAGGCCAAGGGCATTCTCATACTAATGAATCGATTGATGTTTTGTATGATGGAAAAACACTTCCTTTTCCTGACGAATATTTTGATGGCATTTTTAGTAGTGAAGTAATGGAGCATGTTTTTAATATCGAAGAGATTTTAAAAGAGCTGGCAAGGGTGATGAAAAAAGAAGGTAAACTATTGCTCACTTGTCCATTTGTATGGCATGAGCATGAAGTGCCAGCGGACTATGCCCGATATACACAGTTTGCTTTGAGACATATGTTGGAGAAAAATGGATTTACCGTGTTGGTGGTAGATAAGACGGGAGATTTTTTAACCGCCATTCACCAAATGCGGGTCTTGTATTTTAATGAACATTTTATTCCGTCTTTTCCTTTATTGGGGAAATCGAAGTTTTTCAGAACAAATATTCCACCATTGATCAATCCGATTCTCAATGGGTGGTTTTCATTTAAAAGTTGGCTCCTGCCTAAGCGAAAGGATTTATATTTAAACAATGTAATACTGGCTAAAAAGAACGCATAATGGCAGATACTATAATTGTTACAACCTGTTCTGCTAATCATTTGGCGCAAGCAAAAGGATTAGCAGATTCTTTATTGCAACATAATCCCGGTTATAAATTAATGATTGGATTAGTTGATAAATTGGCAGGAAGAATTACCAGTGATTATTACTCTCCTCATGATTTGGTAGAGGCACATGAATTAAAGATACCGGAGTTTAACCAAATGTGCGAAGGGTATGATGTGTTTGAATTGAATTGTGCACTGAAAGTTTTTTTTGCGCTGCACGCAATAGAAAAGTATAGAGCGGATAAAATTGTTTTTTTAGATAGTGATATGTTGGTGTTTTCTTCACTTCATTTTATTGAAAAGGAGTTAGAGAAGAAAAGTATTTTGCTAACTCCTCATATCTTAACTCCTTTTGAAAATGATGGCAAACGGCCATTTGAAAGAGAAATGCTGAAGAATGGAGTTTTTAACGGAGGCTTTTTTGCTGTAAAAAATAATGATGAAGGAAAAGTTTTTTTAAATTGGTGGAAAGAACGAATGATCGATCAGTGTCATGTGAAACCGAAAGATGGATTGTTTGTAGATCAAAAATGGCTAAACCTGGCACCAATATTTTTCCCGGCATTGGGTTGGCTGCAACATCCCGGTTGTAATGTGGCTTATTGGAATTTACATGAGAGAAGGATTTCGAAAAAGGGAAACAAGTTTTATGTAAATGATGATCTGTTATTGTTTTTTCATTTTAGTGGTTATTCAATTGATTTGCCTCATCAAATTTCTCGCCACCAGGATAGAGTATCTATGGACGATAATACAGCACTAAAAGAGCTGTTTGCTTTGTATCATCAATCACTCATAGACAATAGCCATGTCAAAATGCTTGACCTTAAATGTTATTATCAAAAGAGCAATAACTTATTTAAAAAACTGGGATTGAGCAAGTAGGCGGAAAAGTTTACCGGATAAATGAATCTTTCGCAGTGCCGTCTGGCATAGCATCATGTAAAAATATTGCGGGAGAAGCAATATAGCCATTCACAATTTTTTTGGTAGCTGCATGTGCCAATAAGTTATCAGCAATATATTGAATAGGCGTTTGCATTTTCATTAATTTCTTCGCTCCCTCAAGGGTTATAGCATAGGCGTAGGTATAATCATGAAAACCAGCTTTTTTTAAATGCGTTGAAAATGGCTTTGCATTTAAGTTGCTGATGGTGTTATGATCCCATTTTAAACTGCCAATAATATGCTGAATATGGTAAACAATTTTTTTCAAATCACTCTTAATTCCGTTTTTCCCATTTTTATTCCAACCCCACATCAGCAGCTCGCAATCGGCGGGTATTTCATTTAATATAGAAGGTATCTCTTTTAGCATGTTTTCATCAGGTACTGCATCGTCTTCAAAAATTAAAATACGTTTATAATTATTTGCAATCATTTCTTCATACATCATCTTATGGCTCCAGGAGCAGGCAATTTCCCCTACACGCATCGTTTTACTAAAGCGGTGATGTTTGCGGGTAAGTTCTTCACTGAAAAAGCCATTTGCCACCATTTCGTCAATGGTGAATTTATTTTTATCAGCACCGTAAAAGAAAGTATAATCAAGGCCTTTAAATCGTTCTGCAAATAATGCTCTGCGTTCAGCAGCTGCTTCTACGCTGAGCACAAAAATTTTATCATAGTATGTATTCAGGTATTGAAAAGGAGACTCCATGATAAAAGAAAGATAAATATTATGCGGCAAACATAACAGATTTTATTTGATGCTATTTTATCCTGCCCAACCTTCCCTGTCGAGGCTGCGGTATTGTATAGCCTCTGCTAAATGTTCTGGTTTTATATCCACACTTTCGGAGAGATCTGCAATTGTTCTTGATACTTTTAATATTCTGTCGTAGGCTCTTGCAGACAGGTTTAGTTTTTCCATGGCTACTTTCAATAAATTAGCACCTACCTGGTTGATGACACAGATCTCTTTCAGCATCTTACTACTTATTTGTGCATTGCAATAAATGCCGGGGTTGTCTTTATATCGATCAGCTTGTATATCTCTTGCTTTAATAACTCTGTCCCTTATGCTGGCCGAATTTTCCTGTGGTCGGGTAGCAGAAAGTTCGCTAAAAGCTACCGGTGTTACTTCCACATGCAAATCAATCCTATCAAGTAATGGTCCCGAAATTTTGTTTAAATACTTCTGTACGGTGCCGGGCGGACAAGTACATTCTCTATCGGGGTGATTATAAAAACCACAAGGGCATGGATTCATTGATGCCATCAACATAAAACTAGCCGGAAAATCAACAGCAATTTTTGCTCTTGAAATAGTTACTCTTCTTTCTTCCATGGGTTGTCGCATTACTTCTAATACCGTTCTTTTAAATTCGGGTAGCTCATCTAAAAACAACACACCATTATGGGCCAATGAAATTTCTCCCGGCTGCGGAATTCCACCACCACCTACTAGTGCAACATCTGAAATAGTATGGTGCGGTGAACGAAAAGGTCGTTTAGAAACCAATGTTGAATTTTCCGGCAACTTGCCAGCTACGGAATGAATTTTTGTTGTCTCCAATGCTTCCTGCAGCGATAGTGGTGGAAGGATTGTAGGTAATCGTTTTGCCAGCATGGTTTTACCTGCACCAGGTGGCCCAATTAATATAGCATTATGGCCGCCAGCTGCAGCAATCTCCAGGGCCCGTTTTATATTTTCTTGTCCTTTTACATCTGCAAAATCAATTTCAAAATCATATTGCGAATGAAAAAATTCATCTCTTGTATTAACAACAGTAGGTTCTAATCCTTTCTCTTGATTTTCAAAAAAATCAATTACTTCTTTAATATGACTTACACCATAAACGTTCAGGTTATTAACCATGCCAGCTTCTTTAGCATTCATCTTCGGCACTATCAATCCTTTAAAACCTTCTTTTCTTGCTTGTATGGCGATAGGTAAAGCACCTTTAATAGAACGGATCTCTCCATCCAACGCCAGCTCTCCCATTATTACATATTGACTCAATGCCTCTCTGTTTTCCAACTGTTCAGAAGCACCTAAAATTCCCAGTGCTATAGCAAGGTCGAATGCGGTGCCACTTTTTTTAATATCTGCAGGAGCAAGATTCACCACCACTTTGGTGCGGGGTACGGTAAAATTGTTTGTTTTAAAAGTACTTTCAATGCGTTGCAGGCTTTCTTTCACGGCATTATCAGGCAAACCAACAATCATCATATCTTTTCCGGAACTACTAAGCCAGTTAACCTCTATTGTAATAGTGATAGCCTCTACACCATACACAGCACTACCAAATGTTTTTACAAGCATGGTTTGAAGATAGAGAAAAATGTGAATTCTCTAATACCACAAACTGGTATTCCTTTAGTGGTGTACTACTTATTTTATGGCCCTCAAGGTGCCTTCAAACAAAAGAGAAGTGTTAGGGTCAACAGCTATTGAAATTGATGAACTTGCCACAGGAAAGTAAAAAGTCTCCATTTTTTTTGTAACATTTAGTTTTCTTAGTTGTGACTTTGTAGAAGCAACCCCAACAGCTATTTCTAAGGGGAATTCAAACAATTTACTTTGTAATTGTTCCACAGTAATAGCTACTCTTTTTCCTGTTGCTTCATATTTCCAGGTAATTTTTAGTTTAGGATTTTCCGGGGTATGCAGCCACTGGTCAAAAAAAGTATTCAAATTTTTGCCTGCTACAGTTTCAAAGATTGTTTGCAGGTCTTTGGTATCAGCATTTTTACCGGCATAAGTAGCATAGTATTGACGTACTGCTTTATGGAAACCTGAATCACCTAATTGCCTGCGAAGCATATGCAATACCCAGCCACCTTTTTGATAACTATTGGCGTTTAGCAATTGCATTGGATCAGGATTAAAATCAACTACCCGTTTTTGAGAACTATTTACAAAATCAATAATAGTTTCCCTGTCAGCTTTCATCCTGTTATTCAAACTATCGGTGCCGTATTTTGATTCCAGGTAAACATGAGTGAGATAAGTAGCAAAACCTTCACTCAGCCAGAAATGTGCAAAGCTTTTTTCTGTAGCCATATTGCCAAACCACTGATGCACTATTTCATGAGCAATCAAAGCTTCTTCATTTTGCTTTCCGGTTACAGAATTTTCGAAATAGAAAATAGCACTGGCATTTTCCATGCCACCAAACATAGTTTTGGATTGCACATTTGCCAGCTTTTTATAGGGGAAAGGTCCGATATAATTAATATACCAGTTAAGCACTTCTTTGGCTATAGCATAGTCATAAAAACCTGTTTCTTTATTTTCTGGGTACACCCAACTGCTTACCGGTACACAGTTTACATCACCTACATTATTAACTGCAAAATCAGCCACACCGATCACCATAACTTTTGTTGGTAGCGGCACATCTTCTCTATAATGCGTCAACTTTTTATTATAAGGCAAATTGGTTTCTTCAATCTGCACACCGTTTGATATTACCTGGTAATGTGATGGAGCCGTAATAATAAATTCAACCGTTGCTTTATCTGCGGGATCATCTACACATGGAATCCAGTTATGAGCCCTGTTCGGCCAGTTATCAGAAAAGAAAGTACGGTTGCCGTATTTGTTTTTGGAAATAATGAGACCGTCAGAAGGAATGCCTTTGTATTTTATGGTATAAGTAGCCGTGTCATTTTTTTCCGAGAGGTTGTTTAAATTTAATCCGAACTTATTTGATTCTAATTCAATTGTAGTTTTTTGATAGTCAGGTCCGCTTACACCAACAATCATCATTCCTTTTCCATCTTTCCCCGGAAAGTCTAAATCAAGCTCAATCCATTTTGTAGGTTCTCTGAACTGTACAGTAATTGAAGCTTTACCATAGATGGTATCATTATTATCATTAAGTTCTATCTCGTATTTATAATGTAATACATCAATACTTCTTTGTGAAAAAGAAGGCGCAACAAATAATAATAGAAAACAAGTAAAGGCAACTCTCGTCATGAAATAAATATTAGAAATAAAAATACGCAAAACTTGGGGCAGGCGGTTTACAAATTCTCCAGCATCTCCACCACTTTCTCCCTTTTAAGGATGACATACCCAATGCGATCGTTGCTGATACCTTCTTTTAATTGGTAGCTAAATTCCAATTGCTCATCTTTTACATTGGTTTCAAAATAGCGGAAAGAAATATTGGGATAGGTTTTTAATTCTTCGCCAATTTCATAAAGGTGAGTGGAGAGAATGAACAGCGAGTTTTTCATTTTCATTAACCCTTTGATAACGGTTAAGGAGCATTTCATCGCATCTTGTACATTGGTGCCTTTAAATAGCTCATCGATCAGCACCAGCCATTTTTTACCATTGTTTATTTTTTCAATGGTGTGTTTTATCCGCTGCACTTCATTAAAGAAAAAGCTTTCGCCTTTGGCAATATTATCTACCACATTTATATTGCTGAGCAGACCGTCAAACAAAGTCAGCTTCATATTTTTGGCAGGCACCCCCATTCCAATATGCACCAGAAACACAGCTGAGCCAAGTGCTTTTATCAAAGTGCTTTTGCCGGCCATATTTGCACCGGTTAAAAAAAGGAAATTATGCTCAGGGTTCATTTGCAGATCATACGCTACCGGCTCTGGTAATAAAATATGGTACAAACCTTTTGCATCTACCAGCGGCGAATCTTGTTCAACAAATTGTGGGAAGGTAAGATTGTATGTTTTTACTGCAACAGCCATCGAGTACCAGGCATCAAGGCGACTATAAATATCGATCAACTCCAGTGTTCCATTTTTGTATCGTCCACGAAGATGATAACCAAAATATAAATTTTGCCCGGTAGAAAAACGTTGCGCCGGTTCTGATGCAGCTAATTTTTGAAGCGGCGGCTCTTTCAGCAACCCATTGATTCGGTCAATGTATAAACGAATATTAGGAGGCAGGTCAAGTCCTTCCAGTAGGTCGGCTATTTTTTTAATGCCCCGGTAAAAATCTGCAAAATGGGTAACCGAATATTTCACCATTGCATAATCTTCGCTGTGCAGCCATTTATAGGTCATGTTATTCAGCGAAGCCGGACTTTCATTGATAGGGTCTAAGGCATAATCCAAAAACTTATCAATAACCAACACGGTTCCATTGCTGATATCCGTAGGCCAATCCTTTACATGCTCCATAAAAGTGCGGATGACTCTCTGGGTGCCCAATATCTTTTTCAGATCATCATGCGGCTCACTAAAGAATTTTCGTAGCCATTCTCTTCCGCCAACAGTTCTGGTAAAATTCAGTTTATGAAAAATAGAAAACTCTTCTTCCGGGTGGAAAATAGAAATATCGCTGAATGAAATTTTGTCAATTTGCATAATTAGATAGAACGCAGATGATTAAGATTTTTATGATAAGCGCAGATTAAATCATAATAAATCATCATTATCATGAATATCTGCGTTCTGCACTTATCTGTCAAATTTAAGCCGTTGCCCTTGCTGTGATTCATCCCACACACTATTTCCATAAACTAAATGCCCATTTACAAAAGTATGGGTGATGGTTGCCGGAAATTCAAATCCTTCAAGAGGACTCCAGCCACATTTATATAATAGGTTTTCTTTTGAAACAGTATTGGGTTTATTCAAATCCACAATTACCAGATCAGCAAAGTATCCTTCTCTGATATAACCCCTGTCTTTTATCTGAAAGCAATCCGCCACGGCATGGCTCATCTTTTCGGCAATTTTCTCCAATGAAATACGGCCTTGTTTATGATGGTAAAGCATTAATGAAAGAGGATGTTGCACCAGCGGTAATCCTGCATGTGCTTTTTCGTAAGGCTTGTCTTTTTCAGCCCAAGTATGAGGCGCATGGTCGGTTGCAATTACATCCAACCGGTCATCCAGCAAAGCTTTCCATAATGCTTCTTTATTGTTCGGGGTTTTTATGGCAGGATTACATTTTATTTTATTACCCAGTAATGCATAATCATCACTGGTAAAATGCAAATGATGAACACATACTTCAGCAGTAATGCGTTTATCCTTTAACGGAAACATGTTGGTGAAAAGCTGTAATTCTTTTTCTGTACTGATATGCAGAATATGGAGCCTTGTATTGTATTTCTTTGCGATCTGGATGGCATATAAAGATGATTCATAGCAGGCTTCATCATTCCTGATAATGGGATGGTCAGCAGCTGTTAGCTCTCTTCCAGTTGCTTTTATTTTTTGCAGATTTTGTTTAATGATGGATTCATCTTCACAATGTGTAGCAATCAACACTTCACTTTCCCGGAAAATTTTATCCAACGTATTGGGATTATCCACCAGCATATTGCCAGTGCTGCTACCCATAAATATTTTTATACCACAAACATCTTTTCTTTTATCGTTGGTTTTTAAAACCTCCTCCGCATTATCATTTCCTGTACCCATAAAGAATGAGTAATTGCCTAATGATGTTTTAGCTGCAATTGCATATTTATCTTCCAGCAAATCCTGTGTTAGGGCATTAGGAATGGTATTGGGCATTTCCATAAAACTGGTAACACCACCTGCCACTGCTGCCTTTGCTTCCGTATAGATAGTGGCTTTTTGGGTAAGTCCCGGCTCCCGGAAATGCACCTGGTCGTCAATACAACCGGGAAAAAGGTATTTCCCTTCGCCATTGATCTCTATGAAACCGGCATTAATCCCATTGATCTGCGAATCAATTTTTTCAATCCGCCCATCGCTTATTAACACATCTGCGGCTATAATGCGGCCTTCGTTGACAATCCGTATATTCTTTATCAGATAATTTTGCATATTTTGTCGGCTGAATCTAACTATGAAGTATGCAATTTAAAAAAACCCTTGTAAGACTGCTCGTAATTCTTTTGCCGCTTGCAAGTGCTGCCCAATCTACCTACCTGCCGCAAGGCGATAAAGCCCATATATTATTGGAAAGGCTGGAAATAAAGGCCCGTTCCGACTCCTTTTTCAATTTTTCCAAAACCAAACCGTTTACCCGCAAACATGCGGTGGCGGCGGTAAAAAATTACGGATTAAAAAATAGCGGCAATTTATCTAAAGTAGATGCATACAATATCGATCGTTTATACCTCAATAATCTTGAATACCTGTCCGACGCCGACAGAGCAAAATATATTTCTAAAAAACCCATCCTAAAAAACTTCTATAAAACACCGGCTAATTTATATGAAGTGCATGTAAAAGATTTTGACCTGGTAGTTAACCCTGTTTTTCAATATACACTCTCCAAAGAATCAAATAGTGATGAAAATCTTTTCCTCAATACAAGAGGTGTTTCCGTTCGGGGACGTATTGCCAACAAGATCGGTTTCTTCTCTTACATTACCGATAACCAGGAAAGAGACCCGGCTTATGTGCGCCAATGGGTGAGTGATAGGAAAGCAGTGCCCGGGCAGGGATTATACAAAGCATTTAAAGGTCTTGGCTATGATTATTTTGATGCCCGTGGTTATTTCACCTTCAACATTACTAAATACATTGATGTAGCTTTTGGATACGATAAAAATTTTATTGGAAACGGACATCGTAGTTTGTTGCTGAGTGATTTTGGTAACAATAATCTGTTCTTAAAACTCAATACCAGGATCTGGAAGTTCAATTACCAGAATCTTTTCATGGAATTGCATTCCACCACACCACCATCTGCTACGCAATTAATACCTAAGAAATATGCAGCCATGCATCACTTAGATATTAATGTTACCAAGTGGCTGAACATCGGTTTGTTTGAAGGGGTAACATTTGGCCGCAAGGACCGGTTTGATTTTGGCTATCTTAACCCTATTATTTTCTATCGTTCGGTGGAGCAACAAAACGGAAGTTTTGATAACTCTATTATCGGGCTTGATTTTAAAGCCAATTTGCCAAAGCGTATACAGGTGTATGGCCAATTAATGCTGGATGAGTTTTTACTATCAGAAATAAAAGCCAATCGTGGTTGGTGGGCCAACAAATGGGGCATTCAGCTAGGTGCTAAATATATTGATGCATTCGGAATAAAGAATCTTGATTTGCAGGCGGAGCATAACAGGGTTCGTCCGTTTGCTTATTCTCATTATGATTCTGTTGCCAACTACACTCATTATAATCAACCATTGGCGCATCCGTTAATGGCCAACTTTAGTGAGTTTATTGGTATTGCCCGTTATCAGCCAGCACCAAAATGGTTAGCGGTTGCTAAATTAATTTACTATCAGCAGGGCAGAGATAGCAGCAACCAAAGTTTCGGTTCCAATATTTTCTTGCCAAATGGACCTCCTTACAGAGTAGGAGATTATGGATATGATATTGGCAGCGGTTGGAAAACAAATGTGTTTCTTGCCAATTTTCTTTTATCGTATGAGCTGAGGGAAAATCTTTTTATAGAGCTAAATGCAGTAGCAAGGAGACAAAAAACAACAACGCCACCGCTGACGAATATCAATTCTACGATCATCAGTTTTGGTGTTCGCTGGAATATGCATAGAAGAGATTTTGATTTTTAAAGCCTCCCTGCCCTCCGAAGGAGGGTTCTTGTTGCCCAATAATTTGAAAATTCGTAATTGAATTTGATAAGACTAAGAAATATGTTTCTGGTATAGATAAATAGGAATAAAAGTTCTTATTATTTTTTCAATTGAAAATGATTTACGATTGCGGGGCAAGGCTTTCGTCCATATACAAGATCTCCCATTGATGGCCATCAAGGTCAGCAAAACTGTGCTGGTACATCCAGCCATGATCGGCAGGAGTGGTATAGATAGAACCACCTGCTTCAACTGCTTTGGCTACTAACTCATCTACTTTTTCCTTGCTTTCTGCATCAATAGCAATTAATACTTCAGTAGTTTTTGTGGCATCGGCAATTGGTTTTTTGGTAAATGTTTGAAACATCGGCTCGGTAAGCAACATTGCATAAATACTGCCATCATTAATTACAAGACAAGCCGCTTTTTCATCCGTAAACTGCAGGTTGAATGAAAAACCTAAATGTGTAAAGAAGTCCATTGTCTTTTTTAAATCTTTTACGGGCAGGTTTACAAATATTTTGCTTGGCATAATTTTATTTTTAAGTGTCCTGAATTATTTTTTAAAAGATAGGTAGTTTGATTTTAAAACGCTGCGCAGAATAGGTATTGTTGCTTTTCCCATACCATGTAATTTTAAGATATCCGCTTCCGTTTTTTTAGCAAGCTGCGCAGGTGTTTTTATTCCCTCATTCTCCAATGCTCTTCTTGCCGGGGCAGCTAATAGGGATAAGAAACCATCCATTGGCTTTTTTGCCGCTTCGCAAACAGGACAGGTTGGGCAATCGCTACTTTTATAAAATACATGACCATCGACGCAAACTTTCCTGTTTTTAGTAGCCCTTTTTTTAGTTGCCATCATATGCTTTTTGCAGATCCGCAATAATTATTTTTTTCATTTTAAGCATGGCTTGCATTGCCCTGTTTGCTTTTTCTTTGTCGGCACTTCCCATCAGCTCACCCAATTTTGCAGGAATAATTTGCCAGGACACTCCAAACTTATCTTTCACCCAGCCGCACATACTTTCTTGGCCGCCATCTTCTGTCAAGTTGTTCCAATAAAAATCTACTTCTTCCTGGTCTTTACATTCTACTACAAAAGAAATGGCCTCATTGAAACCAAACTCATGACTGCCCGGCCCATCCATGGCCATAAAAACTTTATTATCCAATATGAACTGTGCATGTTTTACATTTCCGGCAGCTTGTTCTTCTCCCTCACCATATAATAAGATGCCAGTGATAGAAGAAGCTGGAAATAATGCAGTATAAAACTTCACCGCTTCTTCTGCTTTGCCATATTTATCCCCGGTAAATAAAAAGGAAGGAGTTATTTTTTGATTTACATCGCTGTAGTTTCCTTTCATTAGTTGCCATGCGAGACCAAATTTATCTTCGAGAAAACCATATCGTTCACTCCAATCATATCTATCAAGTGGCATCATTACTTTACCTTTTTCAGCAAGATGTTTCCATAGCTCATTGATCTCTTCATCAGACTCACAAACCACAAAAAAGGAAATGGAAGGATTAGGTGTGAACATTGGACCACCATTCAACCCCATAAATTTTTGCCCACCAATTTCAAAATTTACTACCAATGAAGTATCGGCAGTGATGGTGGAATTTGGAAAAAGGGAACAATAGAATTCTGCAGCGGCTTTTGCATTGCCATCATACCAAATACATGGGTGAATTTTGTTTTTCATTTTCAGGTATTTAAAAATGTCAGATCGATTCGGTGTGTTTTTTGAAATTATTGAGTATCGCCTGCCAGCCATCTCTTTGCATATCTAAGGAGTTCTGATTCTCGGCGTCAAATGTTTCAGTTACTATTGTTTTGCCATTGTTCTCTTCAAACAGAATGGTAGCCTTTCTTCCATCTGCCATTGTATAGCTCATGGATCTATTGGTTGTTACTTCCGTGTATTCACCACCAAAATCAAAACTGAAGCTGCCATCTTTAGCGGCCATGGTAGTTTTAAATGTGCCGCCAACTCTCACATCATTATCGGCATAGGGAGCATGCCAATCATCTGATGCCTGGCACCATTGAGTAATATGCGCTGGTGATGTCCAGCTATTCCATACTTTTTCAACTGGGGCATTAATTGCTGCTGTAATGGTAATAGGTACTCGGGTTGTTCCTTCTGCAAGCTCTTTTACATTTTTAAGAGCGGTTGGCCACATATTCTCAAACATTTCTTTGTATTCATCAGCTATGTCCAAATCAACAGTAAGAGTACTTACTCCATTGTCTTCCTGTAAATTATAATTTTCCATAGAGCCATTCCATACTTTCACCTTTTCGCTGGTAGTATCTTCTACACCGTCCATTATTTCGCCCAGGTGTTTGAACGACATGTATTCGTTTGGTTTGTTTGCAGCCACCATACTTACCATGCCATTTCCACTCTGGTCAACAAACAATACTTTGCTTCCTTCTTTCCAGTTATCAGTTTTTGCATCAGATCCTTCTGCAAAGGCAGTTGTCCATTTGCGGTAAGCATCAAGGTTCCATAATATTTCCCACACTTTTTCTTTGGGGGCATTGATCGTTGTAGAGAATATAATCTTTTGCATATGAGGTTGTTTTTAAAATTATTTTTTATCAATCAATTTTACAGATTTTTGAATTATTCTTATTAGTTCCTTCTTGTTTGTTGTAATTGACTTTGAACCTTCTAAATAAAGAAGACGGCGATCTTTATAATTACCTTCCAACAATGGAGATTTTATTTTAACTATTGAGGGATGATGAAAAACTAATAATATCTTTCCATTTTTATAGGGACCAAATGTTACAATATCTTCTTGGTAGTAATAACTCGGAGCATTCCACTTTATTCTTTCATTTAATTTAGGGGATGCAGCTTTTATTATTTTTCGAACGGCTTCAATTTCTTTTTTTGTAACCGCATCTAATTTCTCTATCCAGGCTTTAACCAGCTGTTCATCGGCAGGCTTGGTTATTTTGATAGATTTTTTTGGAACAGGTTTTTTTAGTGCCGCTTTTTCTTTATTTTTTTCAATCCTGTATTTTACGATCTGGGTAATTAACGCTGCGGGTAAAGGTTTATCGAGTACAAATTTTACCGTGCCTTTGGAACCTTCATATTTTGATAATTCTTTTTTAAATGCCTCAATTCCGTTTGGTGCAGGATAAAATCCAATATGACTTTTAAAGCCACCAAAGTGAACAAGATTTCCATCCTGCACAAAAGTGGGAATGCCATAGCTGATGGTCTCCGTAGCTTTTGGTGCCGCTTTTTTTATAATGCCCCTCATTTTTTGTAGCAATGCCTGCACATCTTTTGGAAAACTTGCTATGTATTCATCTATTGTTTTTATAGAAGTGTTCATATTTGTTGGCATATCGTTATTATTAAGGTGAATAAAATAGTTACTTCTCCAAAATGGCTTTTAAGGTTTCCAATTAACGGCAAAAGGCAAAAGAAAATTTATTGGCTGTCCTTTAAAGCTATTCTATTTTTTATTTTTATCGAAATGCAGCAGCCAGTGATTTCCGAATTTGTCGGTCAAACCTCCAAACAAAGCTCCCCAGAAACTAATTTCCAATGGATGGGTGGATTCTCCATCTTCCGAAAGCGTTGCATAAAAAAGCTGCGTTTCTTTTTCACTGTTGCAATCTAACATCAGCGAAACAGCATTTCCTTTTATTAACCCGTTGTTGCCTACCATATCGGAACCCATAAGAATTAGTTTATCGTTAGTGAGGGTAGCATGTAGAATACTATCCTTCATTTGTGCAGGCATTTTATCAGCCAGTGGTGATTCACCAATCGTCTGTAATTCTAATTCGCCACCCAGGCAGTTTTTATAAAATGTCATTGCTTCTTTGCAATTACCATTAAATGTTAGGTATGAATGAATATGCGCCATTTGTAGTTTCCCTCGTTTTCGAAAATTGAAATCTGTAATTTACTTACCTCACAAAGATGTTCTGAATAACTGATTAACAAGGGTGGCGTATATGACATATTAACGGGTTGATTGCGACAACAAGTTTTCCTACATTTGTTGTATGAAACGAGTATCCATTTTAGTTCCTGAGTCATCCGTAGTGCAGGCCATAGCAGATCCGCAATATCTTTTTAGTGCGGTAAACCAGTTCTTACTTTCCGCTGGTAAAGCACCTTTGTTTGATGTGGAATTGGTAGGCGTAAAGAAAGAAGTGCAATTAAATAATGGTTCTTATTCAGTGCATACAGACAGGCAGTTGAAAGAAGTAAAGAAAACGGATTTGATCATTATTCCTGCACTGTTTGGAGATATGAGTACTGCAATAGAAAAAAACAAAGTATTAATACCGTGGATACAGCAACAGTATAATAATGGGGCAGAAGTAGCTTCACTTTGTGTAGGTGCTTTTCTATTGGCATCAACCGGGTTGTTAAATGGAAAAAGCTGTTCTACGCATTGGGGGTTTCAAAATGAATTTCGGGGAATGTTTCCAGAAGTAGATTTGGTAGATGGAAGCATTGTTACAGAAGAAAAAAGAATTTATTCAAGCGGCGGCGCTAATTCTTACTGGAATTTATTATTGCACCTGGTAGAAAAATACACCAATCGCCAAACGGCTATACTTGCTTCTAAATATTTTGCTATTGATATTGACCGTGATAGTCAGGCCGCCTTTGCGATGTTTAAAGGACAGAAAGATCACAACGATAAGGAGATAAAAAAGGTGCAAGAGTATATTGAAAAGAATTTTCAGGAGAAAATTACGATAGATGAATTGGCCAAACATGCATCCATCAGTCGCAGAACATTTGAACGTCGGTTTCGGTTAGCTACTAATAACTCGGTGCTGGAATATATACAGCGTATAAAAATAGAAGCGGCAAAGCGGCAATTTGAAAACAGCCGGAGAAATATTAATGAAGTGATGTATGATGTGGGTTATACAGATACCAAAGCTTTTAGAGATTTGTTTAAAAAGATTACCGGGTTAACGCCGGTTGAATACCGCAATAAGTATAATAAGCAGGCTGCGGCAACAATGTAATAACTTTTACATGCCGAAGGAGGCCGTCTTCTTTTGGCCGATGGAGGATGTAAGCCACAAATTGAGAGAGGGATGTATTTTTGTGATTGCCAAAGCGATGTTAGGCGTTCGTTGTTGCTCAATTATATTTTCCCGTTATATTTCGGGTCAAAATCTACCATCCATTCAATTCCATATTTGTCTCTAAACATACCAAAGTACGAACCCCAGGGGCTGTCAGCAATTGGCATTTCAATTTGTCCACCTGCAGAAAGTCCGTTAAATAATTTGTCGGCTTCTTCTTTGCTTTCTGCGCTGATTGAAATTTTACTTCTGTGTTCATTTTCATTTGTTTTTCCCAAAATTTCAGGAACGTCATTAGCCATTAAAATGTTTTTGCCAATAGGTAATGCTATGTGCATTATTTTATTGGCTTCATTTTCTGCTACTGGAAATTCAGGGCTTGCAAGGTCTTTGAAACGCATAATTTTTGCAAACTCTCCGCCAAATATGGATTTGTAAAAGGTAAATGCTTCCTCGGCATTTCCGTTGAAGTTAATGTGAGGATTTATAAGTGCCATGAGTTTTTATTTTTTGTGATATCCAAATGTACCGCTTAAACGCAAAATCAATAAGGTATGAAAGCGTCAAAAAAGAGGGTGTTTACGTCAAATGGCTACGTAGCAGTGTAACTCTAAAGTGAGTAACTTGCGGTTAACGAACAAGGCTTTATGCAGGTTGGGAATTAGCATTCCGTCTGCCCGGGCCGCTGCTGATTGAAAATATTTTGATTAAGTTAAAACTAATGCTCAACAATGTTTGTCCAGCCCGAACCAAAGCTTGGATTTGCAATTTGCTGAAGCTTTGGTTGTCAAGCTCAACTTGCATAAAAGCCCATGTTAGCGGCAGATTTATCTTATTTTTTTATTCAAAAATTCAATTGATTTTTCAAGTACAGGATCTTTGCCATTCAGATAATCAAACATTGTTATTTCTATTTGTATATCTGGAATAATACCTGTGCCTACAAATTCTCTTCCATCAGGATATGTATCTTGCTTGGTGCAAACTCTTGCCTTCCCACCGCCAGGTAAAATGAAATGATAAGGCTGCCCCGTACTACCATATGTGGGACTGCCAATTTTAGTGAAATGAGGCTGATTGTCAGCATATATTAAAAAGTCTTCAGCCGCAGATGCAGTATTATGACCGATTAACACAACAGTTGGTATAACAATTCTTTTTTCTTTTGTTTTTAATTCTCTTATCGAAGTTGGGAAGTCATAATAGTATTCTCCAATATAATTTAAATATGCTTTTTTGTATTCTTCATGAATTAAAGTGTCTTGAGGTTTTGTCATTTCTCCCCATGCCTTATAAGTAGAAATATGATTTCTTGTTCTGCTTTTAATTCCTGACACTTCTTTGTTTGGAATGAGGTATTTAAGAATTTCTAACCCGTAGTCACCATTACCACCACCATTTTTTCTAAGGTCGATTATTAAAGCTTTTGCCTTATAAAGTTCAGGAAGTTTTGTAATAAACAGGGAGTCTATTGCCTGGTCTTGAAATGAATTTAAAGCAAGATATGCTACCTGATTTTTTAGCCACTTAAATTCAATTAAACTATTGGAATTATCTATAATTGGAAATACTTCTGTTTCAGAACATTTGGAATGTTTAACTACTAATTCGATAATTTCGCCTTTTGGTTTTTTAATTTTTAATTTATATTGCTCACCCTCAAATCCTTGAAGCATCATGATTGTTGCCTCATCTTCAAGGCCGTGTCTTGTAGATGACGAAATATAAGGAGAAACAAATTGGGCTATATATTCTTTTGTTGGTAGACCATTTACTGAGATAATTTCACTTCCCGGAGGAATGATATTTTTCTTTGACGTATTAATATGAGTGATTATGGCTCTATGTTCAATATTTTCTATGAAAATTCTGTATTCACCGAAGTCTGTTCTCATTAACTTGGATTGTATCTTGTTTGGAAAATCAATATTAGTATGCCCGTCTTTAAGAGTGGCACAGAATTGTTTAAGTAATCTATAATATTCATAGTCATTCTCTGTTTTTTGCACCTGAGGAATAAGAGAGAGATATGTGCTGTCCCATTTTTCTTTATTTACTTTATTCAGATAAACAAAATTGTAATTTACTTCCTGCCAAAATTTTGAAAGACCATAAACTTTTTCAGCAGAAGTCAATCCACTTGAAATTTGTCCAAGGGCATTAACAATGCAAAATAAAAGGATAGGCAAAATGAATTTTTTCATAATTCTGTCACGTTTTTTTGAATTGCCGCTTACGAACAGGGCTTGCCGAAGTGGGGGAAATAGAATTCCGTCCGCCCGGCTAACTGAAGCTAAATTTATAAATAAAAGTTGATGATATGCACATAGCTAAATTAATAACGTCAAGCTGGATATGAAGCCAAATTGAAAAAAAAAAGTTGAAACACGGCTTCCGTCCGCCCCCATTTTGGCAAATCCAATGTTGTAGGTATACCCTTTGTCAGAGTGTGTCCATTGAATGAATGTTACAATAATTTAGAGGGTATAAAAATTGAAACATTATTTTTATTCAGGCTCTATTTTTTCCCTATTTTTCTTGATATAATTTTTTCTATCTCTACTGCAAAAAACACCAATGAAGAAGCTGCACCTACTAAAAGAAATTCATTCAGCGTTAATGCTTCTGTGTTAAAAATGGGTTGCAGAAATGGAATATAGGTGATGGCAAATTGCAGCAACAAGGCTAACACAACAGCACCTATAAGCGGCTTGTTGGAACATATTCCTATACTAAATAATGATTGATTTTCGGAACGAATAGCCATAACATGACCCAGTTGGCTCAGGCATAAAACATTAAAAACAATGGTTTGCCAATGCAACCCGTGGTTAATAGCCCATCCCTGCAGCGACAAGGCAATACCTGCCATAAACATACCCACCCATATCATGTGCAATCCCCTGCCATTGGCAAACACACGCTTTTTCATAAGATAATGCAATGGCAGGTAAACCATCTGAAACTAAGTTTATCCACAAAATATGTATGGGTAAAAGAGCAACAGGTAAACCAATGATGGGGCCGAGTAATAAGGTCCATAACTCGCCAGAGTTGGTGGTCATCATGTATTTGATAAACTTCAGGATGTTATCATAAATTCTTCTTCCTTCCTTTACTGCTTTTACAATGGTGGAGAAATTATCATCCAGTAAAATCATGTGTGCTGCTTCTTTAGAAACATCTGTTCCCGTTATTCCCATTGCAATACCAATGTTTGCCCTTTTTAAGGAGGGGGCATCGTTTACACCATCCCCGGTCATAGCTACATAATGACCTTTCTGTTGCAGTGTTTTTACAATTTTCAATTTTTGTTCAGGGGATACACGGGCATATACTTTTATCTTTTCTACTTTGATTAAGAAGCTATCATCATCTAATGTAGCCAGTTCCTGTCCGGTAATCACCAGATCTTTTTCGCTGTTTAAAATTCCAATACGCTGTGCAATAGCCTTTGCTGTAAGCGGATGATCGCCGGTTATCATAACCGGTACAATGCCTGCTGTTTTGCATTGTACCACTGCTGCAGTAACTTCCTCTCTTGGAGGGTCTATAATACTAGTTAATCCTAAAAACTGCAAACTGGATTCATGAAATGCACTATCAGGGGTTGCAGGCATTGTATCCCAATACCGGAAACCAAAACCCAGTACCCGATGACCTTTAGCCGCCATTACATCTACTTGCTTTTGCAGTAAAGGCACATCAACATCTGCACATCGTAGCAGTAAAATATCAGGAGCACCTTTGGTAAAGGAAATGATTTTATTTTCATGCTCATGAAAAGTCGTCATCAGTTTCCTGTCAGAATCAAAAGCAATTTCTCCTACCCGTTTCCATGCACCGTGTTGAATATTTTGTTCTCTTGCCACTTCCATCAAAGCAATTTCCGTACTGTCACCTTTTAAATTTTTCTCATTGTCTTCAACAGCATCATTGTTTAAAGCAATTGCATGTAGCAATAAAACGACGGATTCATCTTCCTTAATAGTTGATATCTGATTTCTTTCATAGAGCTGTCCGTTTACAAACAGCTCTTCCACATGCATTTTATTTTTGGTTAAAGTGCCTGTTTTATCTGTGCAGATATATGTTACAGAGCCTAACGTTTCTACTGCCGGTAATTTTCGGATAAGACTGTTGAATTTTATCATCCTCCTTGCAGCCAATGCCAGGGAAATAGTGATGACGGCAGGTAATGCTTCCGGAATTGCTGCAACTGCCAATGAAATACTGGTGAGTACCATCTTGGTAATATCCTCACCCCTTAACCAACCGGCAATAAAAAACAAAATGCATAGAAACAGCACCATTACAGAAAGTTTTTTTCCAAATGATGCCATGCGTTGTTGCAATGGTGTAAGCGTTTCATCTTCCTGCAACATTTTGGCAATACGTCCTAACTCTGTTTGCATTCCTGTAGCAATTACTACGCCTGTACCCCTGCCATAAGTTACAAACGTACCTTTAAAAGCCATATTCTTTTTATCTCCAATTGACAAATCATCTGTTTCCAGAGGATCAATAATTTTATCTACTGCATGCGATTCACCGGTTAATGCGGCTTCTTCAATTTTTAAATTTTTTGATTCAATAATCCGTAAATCTGCCGGAACAGCATTACCTGCTTCTAACATTACAACATCGCCTGGCACCAATGCTCTAGCAGCTAGGTCTGTAACATTTCCATCACGCAGCACTCTTGCTTGTGTAAGTGCCATTTGTTTTAAAGCCTGCATTGCTTTTTCAGCACGGTATTCCTGAAAGAAACCAAGGAAGGCATTTAGTAAAACGATGATGAGAATAACAATACCATCAGTAAAGTCGCCAACGATTCCTGCTATGACAGCGGCGGCCAGCAAAATTAAGATCATCACATCTTTAAACTGTGCCAACAGCATTAGTCCTATGCTTTTCTTTTTTGCTTCCTGCAATTCATTTGGGCCAACCTGCAGTAACTTTTCTTCAGCTGTAGTTGTACTTAAACCTTGCTGGTTAGTTCCCAGCAATTGAAATGTGTCAGGTATGCTTATTCTGTGCCAGTTCATATCGTTTATCTTATTTTTTTATGAATAAGTATAGGATTAATGTGAGATGTAATATTATTATGCTGTTAAAATTACTACCCATTCTACTCTATGTTTTTTGAGATAAACTCTAATCGTTGGCCTTTGAAGTATTCATTAAACTGTCCATTGTCATATACCATATTGCCGTTTACAATAGTGTGTGTTATTTTCGTTTGAAAATTTGTCTTTTCCAATGGCGACCAGCCACACTTGTATACTAAATTTTGCTTTGTTACTGTCCAAGGCGAGTTTAAGTCAACAACGGTTAAATCTGCAAAGTATCCTTCCCGTATAAATCCCCTTTTTTTAATTCTATAAAGTATTGCAACATTATGGCACATTTTTTCTGCAATCTTTTCTAAAGAAATAAGTCCTTGCTTATAAAACTCAAGCATGACGTTCAATGAATGTTGTACCATGGGTGCTCCGGAAGGTGACTGAAAATAAGATTTTTGTTTTTCTTCTAATGTATGTGGTGCATGGTCAGTGGTAACTATATCGATCCTATCATCTAATAATGCTTTTAAAAGACCCTGCTTATCTTGCTCTGTTTTTATTGCCGGATTCCATTTAATTAAATTCCCTAATCGCTTATAGTCTTTATCTGAAAACCAAAGGTGTTGAACAGATACTTCTGCTGTGATGTTTTTTATATGTAAAGGGATGTCATTTCTAAACAGATGTGTTTCTGCCTCTGTTGTTAAATGCAAAAAATGAAGCCTCACATTGTATTTGTTAGCTAATTCAATAGCTTGTTTTGTTGCCTCCAAGCAGGCTTTTTCGCTACGAATGAGTGGATGACATTCAATAGGAACGTTTTCTCCATATTTAGAACGGTAAACATTTTCATTCGACTCCACTATCTGTTCTTTTTCTGAATGAATGGCAATGATTGATTTGCACCTGGAAAAAAGCTTCTCCATTGTTTCCGGATTGTCGGAAAGCAGATTACCTTTCTTTGTAAAATAAAGACCATCATCCGTAATGCCTAAGAAATTTGATGTGTTGAGTTTGATAACTTCATCAATATTATCGCTATTAACGCCTAGGAAGAATCCGAAATTTGCTAAAGATTTTTCAGATGCTATTTTGTATTTCTCATTAAGAATTTCAATGGTCAAAACATTAGGAACTGTGTTGGGCATATCAATAAAACTGGTAACCCCACCAGCTACTGCCGCTTTACTTTCTGTATATAGGTCTCCTTTATGCGTTAATCCCGGCTCTCGAAAATGAACTTGTGCGTCAATAATTCCTGGAAATAAGTGTTTGCCTGTTCCATCAATAACTTTTGTTTTGGTATCAGTATTACTATATCCGATTTTTTGAATAACCCCCTTATCAATTAACAAGTCAGTTGTAGTTATTTGACCTTCATTTACTATGCTTATATTTTGTAGTAGGATAGGTAGTTGCATAAGGGGCATTTTACATTCTCATACTACTATTATAAAATTTGCAGGAAGCATTTATCTAAACAGAAGGCTGACGAAGGTAATTCATCAGCCCTAATGAGTCCGGCGCCTAAATCAAATCAGGTGCCGACCTTAATCTGCTTCGGTTTTTCAATTTCTTATCTGACCGCTTATCAATTCTTTTCGATTATTGTGTCTTCAAAAAAAGTTACTTTCCCTGTAGTAATATCGTGTGTGCCGCCCACTATTCCAATTTCTCCTTTTTCTATCATTTCTTTCAGTATAGTGCTGCGTTGTATGATAGATTTAACTGTCCGCTTTACATTTATAGTAGCCACTTTTTCTACAAATTCTCCATTGCTTGAATTTCTGTTTTCAGTTGTTGTTAGTTCGTCTTCAACTGCTGGTCTTATTTTGGTTAGCAAAGCCGTTAGGTTGCCCATTTCTATGTGGTCGCAAGCACCTTTAACTGCACCACATTTGGTATGTCCTAAAACAACTATAATTTTTGCGCCGGCCACCATGCAACCAAATTCCATACTGCCCAAAATATCTTCGTTGATAATATTACCTGCAATACGAACACTAAAAACATCTCCTAACCCCTGGTCAAAAATTAATTCTGCAGAAGTTCGGCTGTCTATACAACTGAGGATTACAGCAAAAGGATGTTGACCATCTGAAGTTTCATTTGCTTGTTGTAAAAGATTTCGATTTACTTTAAGATTATTTATAAACCTTTTGTTACCTTCTTTTAGTAAATCTAAAGCCATTGCAGGAGTTATAGCTGCCTGCATTTCTTTTGTTAATGTCTTCATTTTTATTTTTTTTAATTATTGAAAGCAATTTTTTGAATGATATTATTATCATTGGTTTCCTGATACTCGTTTCAAAAGTCTTTTATCATAAAGCCAGTCTCTGAGTTCCAAAAATTAATAAACCAGTTACCCCTATAAAGTGTAGTTAAGTTATTACTTCACTTATATGATTCTTTTTGATCTCATTTTACGGATCAATAAAATTTATCTTTTCAAGAGTAATATTTTTAGTTTTTGCATTTATCTCATAGTTTTTTATAAGTTCTTTTACATCATAAGCAATGGATTTTGATTTGGAACAATCAATAATTACTTTTGAATTAGGAGGTATTTCATCTAAAACCCTCATTACACTTGCCTTGTTAAAAAATGACACTTCTTGTGCAAGTTCTATGTGATGAACTTCTTGCCCGTTTTCTGTTGTTTCAGTTTCTTTTAAATGATGCGAATTGCGGTAGCTATGGCGCAACGTATAGAAGATGCCAAAAAGCAATCCTACTGTTATCCCTTTTAATAGATCGGTTAATAAAATTGCTACAACCGTAGCGGTAAAAGGAATAAACTGTTCCCAGCCTAACTTATACATATCCTTAAAGAGTGCTGGCTTTGCTAATTTGTAACCAACCATTAAAAGAATGGCAGCTAAACTTGCTAAGGGTATCATATTTAATACACTTGCTATAGTGAGTGCACTTATCAACAGAAAGACTCCATGGAGAATGGCAGATAATTTTGTTTTTCCACCAAAAGATATATTTGCTGTACTTCGTACAATAACCTGAGTAATTGGCAAACCGCCTATTAAACCAGAAACTACATTTCCTAACCCCTGTGCTTTTAACTCCCTGTTTGTCGGAGTAATTCTTTTATCGGGGTCCATTTTGTCGGTGGCTTCTACACAAAGTAATGTTTCTAAGCTTGCTACTATTGCCAGCACAATTGCAATTTTCCATACTTCAAAATTTGTGAGTGCTGAAAAATCGGGGAAAGTAAATTGTCCGAAGAAATCCGCAATCGAAAGTGGTACGGGTACTGCAACTACTTGCTTGGCATTTAAACTAAAATCAAGAACACCGTTTTGGTATAAGTTAAACATTAAAATACCAAAAGCTACAACCACCAGTGGTCCGTTAATGATACTGAAGATTTTATTCTTTTTGCTTAATACTTTATCCCAAAATATAAGAATTGCTAAGGAAATTCCACCAATGAGAACCGCACCCGGTGTTACAAAATCAAAAGCCTTTAAAATTTCAGAAAAAGTATTTTCTCCGTCGGCCTGGAAAAATTTAGTATCTCCAAATGCGTCTTTATCCCAGCCCAAGGCGTGGGGTATTTGTTTTAAAATTATCAATAAACCGATACCTGTAAGCATTCCTTTTATTACGGAAGATGGAAAAAAGTAGGCTATGAAGCCTGCTTTTGCAAACCCTAAAATCAATTGAAACACACCTGCTAAAACAACAGCCGTTAAAAAAGCAGTCCAGGATCCGCCAAGCGAAGCAATAGAGGTTAATACAATTACTGCTAATCCTGCAGCGGGACCACTTACCCCTAATGGTGAACCACTTGCAACACCAACTACAATACCACCTACAATACCTGCAATAATACCTGCAAACAATGGAGCTCCTGATGCTAATGCAATACCAAGGCATAGAGGAACCGCAACAAAAAAAACGACTATACTGGCGGGTAAATCGTTCTTTATGTTTTTGAATAAGTTTATTTGGCTCATAAATTTAGATTGTTGGACGAAGATAGGGGTAATTTTATAAAAGATAGCATTGCTATCATAAATAATTGTAAACTAATTATCCCTAGCTTTGTTCTTTTTTATGAAAATTCACTTGAATTCAAACGGAAATGAAATTGCAGATACAAATAAAAATGAATGAGGATTTATTTATCCGAAATCCAGAACATACTGAGTTGGGCAGAAACATCATTAAGCACAGTATTCAATTAATTGCTCACACTGGTTTTGAGGCTTTTACTTTTAAGAAGTTGGCAGAAGATATCGGGACAACAGAAGCGGGAATTTACCGCTACTTTGAAAATAAGCACAGGGTACTTATATACATTATATCTTGGTATTGGGGCTGGCTTGAATACCAAATAAGTTTTGTAACCAATAATGTCTCTGACCCTGTTATAAAGCTAAAAAAAGTAATAAAGCTATTGGCAACAACAGTTGAAGATGATACCAAGACAAATTATGTAAATGAAAATTTACTACATCAAATTATAATTTCTGAAGGTTCAAAAGCATATTTAACCAAGCAGGTTGGAGAAGATAATAAGCACCAGTTTTTTAAGCCTTACAAAGATCTGTGTGCGGTTATCGGAAATATCATTTTAGAATGTAAGCCAAAGTATAAGTATCCCAGGTCCTTGGCTACAACTATTATTGAAATGGCACATTTTCAAAATTTTTTTATGCATAACCTTCCTTCCTTAACGGACTTTGGGAAAAGTAAATCGGAGTCAGAGATAATTTTATTTTTAAATGATTTGGTATTTTCGAGTATAAAGAAGAGTTGATTGTCCATGGAGTATCGTTGATTAATAAAAACCTTTGCAGATAGGAATTTAGACACCTATACACTCTTGCCCACGATATTGCAGTGGCTTTAAGATTAAATCTATCATTTGATAAATTGTCAAATGAATTTACAACATCTAAAAGAAAAACTATCCTTCTAAATGGATGGAAAACACAATCATCCTGGATTGTATCTTATCAAATACATTGGAGAATTTAAGGTTCTCATCCCGGCCATGAATATTGCGCAGGCCATTGCTAATCTTTATTTCGGGAGAAAATATAAAACTAGGAAAGAAAAAATTAAAACCAATTCCAAACTCAGGACCAAAATCGTACTTGCCAATTTTTACCAGTTCATCACCTCTTTTTGACCGGGCATTACTCGCCATATCAATATCGGCTTTAAACCCAGCTAATGTGTACACCCGGAAGTTGCCAATTCTATCACTCTGAAATTTTAATTGAATCGGAAACGACATGATAACCGATTCTACTTTTTTGGTGGCTTCTGTAGCACCATCCAGATCGGGGTATTTTAATTTGTAGTAAATACTTCGTTCAATAAACATCAATTGCGGATTGAAACGAAGTGCAAAACGATTGGATAATCTTGCTGTTGCATGCAAGCCCAATGTTAGACCACCGGAGTTTACCGGTTCTGCTACCAACACACTATCATACTGTAAAAAGCGGGGATGTAATGCTGTTTGAAAACGAGCCAGGTTCACACCGATAGTAATGCCAAAATAATAGGGCTTTACATCATGGTCCATCTTATTTATCTCAATGCCTTCAAACTGTGCCTGCACCAATGATGAAAGCAACAATGTACCCGCTAACAACAAGGAGGCTAGCTTATTCTTTATTCTGGCTTTCTTCCGGAGTAAATACAACATATTCCTAAGCTTAATGAACTGTACTCAGCTTGAGTGTAGCCCACTTTTTTTAAAATGTCAGTAAATAATTGGCGATCCGGAAACGCATTAGCCGACTCACATAAGTATTGGTACGCTTCTTTATTTTGTTTGAACAGCCGGGCCACTTGTGGTGCCACTATTCCCATATACAAATTGTACAAACCTTTTATTGCTTTGCGTTTAGGCTTTGAAAATTCAAGTATCACTAGCTGTCCGCCGGGTTTTACAACCCTTTTCATTTCAGCCAGGCCATTTTCCAGGTTTTCAAAGTTCCGTACTCCAAATGCCACCATCACCGCATCAAACGTATTATCCGCAAAATTTATTGTTTCCGAATCTCCCAGTTGTAAGTGGATTTTATCCACAAGTTGCTCTTTTTCAATCTTTTTTCTGCCTAGTTCCAACATTCCTTCTGAAATATCAATGCCTGTTATCCGTTCAGGTTGCAGCATTTTCCAGGCCAGCAGCGCCATATCGGCTGTGCCCGTAGCCACATCCAATATATGGGCAGGTTTATCTTTTTTAAAACGGCGGATGGCTTTTTTGCGCCATCCAATATCAGTTCTGGCCGATAGAAAGCGGTTTAATTGGTCATACTTTCCGGCAATTTTATTGAACATATCAGCTACCTGTTCTTTCTTCGTTTTCTCCGAATCTTTAAAGGGTATGATATGGTCGTGTGGTAATATTTCAGACATGGGGTGCAAAGGTAAAGCAAGTTTATAGTTTTGTGTTTGCTGTTTATAGTTTTATAGCAAGTTGTTTACTTTATCTTGCACACATCATGGAAATAGTTTCGGCCCAATACATTATCAGCAGCGCAACGTATAAGCAATGTCCACCGCCTGAAAATGCGGAGTATGCTTTTATTGGTAGAAGTAATGTAGGTAAGTCATCACTTATCAATATGATCACTGGTAAAACCCATTTGGCTAAAACATCAGGTACGCCGGGCAAAACACAATTGATCAATCATTTTGAAATTGTTTCTTCCGGTAAAAAAAAATGGAATATTGTAGATCTTCCAGGGTATGGCTATGCCACCGTATCACAAAAGGCCAGAAATAACTGGGAGAACATGATCGAATCGTACATCCGCAAAAGAGAAAATCTCGTTTGTATTTTTGTATTGATCGATAGCCGCCATGAGCCGCAGGCAATAGATCTGGAGTTCATTAATAAATTAGGGGAGTGGCAAGTGCCTTTTGTATTGGTTTTTACCAAAAAAGATAAAAATAAACCCGGTGCCACCACCCGAAATGTGGAAGCTTTTTTAGCGGCTATGTCCGACAGTTGGGAAGAGCCACCGCCCTATTTTATTACTTCTGCCACAAAAAGAGATGGTAGAAAAGAATTGCTTGACTATATCGGTGGTCTAAATAGTAGTTTTACAAGGCTTTAAAAATGAAAACCCTGTTTTTTATAGGGTTTTTCTCAGATTTATGAACTATTTTGCAGCCTATTATACCTTGTGTTATGAGAAGATTCCTATCCGAAAAAAATATTGTGGTGATGCTTTTTGTGTTGGTTCTCATTACTTTCTCTCTTGCCCAGGAGGATAGTAAGAAGATGGAACGTATGTACACAGGCGCCAATACAATCACTGCCAGCAGTCTGCTGGTACAATTGCCTGTTATCGAAGAAACCTCCTCTACCGACCGCTCAACTATTGTGGCGGAATAAATACCTTACAACTGGTATTTTAATTTTTCAACTTTTTTATAGCTTCGGAAAAAAACATGAAGGCTATACTATTGGGCATCCTATTCTTGTCAGGAACTTTTGTGGTTGGTCAACCTGCAGACTCCTCCTCAACGGAAATTAAAAAAATAAATGGTGATTCGATTGTAACTGCTCTTCAAAAACGAAGAGATAGTTTGGTAGAAGCAATCTACCTGGCAGATAGTAACCTACGCAAACAACAATTCCAGAACAATACGAATTACATTTTACGATTGCAGCAAGAAAACAAGGCAAAGCAAAAAAAGGCAGCGATGATACGGATAGCAATAGGAGTTGGCTTCCTTGCAATTTTGATTTTCGGATTATCCAGGAGACGAAAATATCAAAGCAAAACAAAATAGGGGAGAGGGAGTTACTTGCAGGAAAAAATCCCACATCAGAGTAAGAGAGAATTCGCTGTTTCTAATTCACTACTTTATTGGCGCAGCTGCTGCTTGCAAAAGCTTCAGGTTTGGCTTTAAAGGCAAAGCCCATTCCAAGAATATAACCCATCGCTTCTTTCAATGCATCATTACTTTTAAAGTGTGGATTGGTATTGATGTCTGCATGTACTTCCATATCCACATCGTAAACCGTAAACAGGTTGCAGAGTTCATACGCAATTTCAATGCTTTTGGCTACTTCCGTCAGCATACGTTCCTTAATAGAAAACTGCTGGCGGGTTTTTTCATTATGAATGAACATAAAGCCGCCATGTCCTTCCCGTAGAAAAACAATAACGGTAGCAAATTCTGTTTCCTGTCCTTTTACTTGTGAATCGGTGCCGATACAAACTTTCAACCGAAAGCCTTTGGCTGTTTCCCTTTTGATAGCTGCTTCAACAGCATCCATGATCGGGGTTTCAATCGGGTCGCCATTAAATTTTCTCCAACGCATATAAAAAAAGGTTTTCCTAAGTTACAGGAAAACCTTTTACAAACAATAGGGGTACGGATTAATGTTCTGTTACCAGAACAAAAAAGAGTTATTGGCGAACAAATTTTTCAATCCACTGTTCGGCATCGTTACTAAAACGAATAAAGTACATACCTGCTGCATTCATAGCTGGTGCACTGATACTGTTATAGCCGTTATTGATCTGGCCTTTGCTTACTGTTTTGCCGTTTAAGTCGTAAATAAAATAATTATAAACACCCTGGCTTGTTACTCCTACACTGTTGGTATTAATCATTGTGCTAACCAATTTTGGACGTGGGTCTGAACCTGCAGGACGGATCGTTACCACTTTAGAGTAATAATGTTCTGCATTATCAAATGTTACATGCAAACGGTATTGCGCAGTTGAAGAAAAATTAGGCCTGTAGATATAAGAGCGGTCTGCGTTTGCAGGTTGTGTTACTTGGGTAAAGTTTCTGCCATCCGTTGAAACTTCTAAAATTTGTTCTACTACCTGCTCATCTGCATCAATAAGCCATGTAAGTTGATGACGGTCGCCTACTAATTGACCATTTAGTTCAAGTCTTCTTAATGGAAGTGTTGTATTATCTGTAAAGCTTCCTTGCAATGCATAAGAACCAAGGCTTGCATAGTTTGGCGCATATATATTTCCCCTTCCTTCAACCCTTATATAATAAGTGCCGGGGTTCAGCAAGGTATCTACAACGGAGTTCAATAAAGTACCCGGGTTATAAATACTCAATTGCGTTTGCGAACCATTATATAAAGTAACCTGTAAATCAAGATTTGAACCTGCATTTCCAGTTCCTACATTATATGGAATGGCAGTTAGTTGAAAGCGACCAAAAGCAGGTTGGGTAAAACGAATCAAATCCTGATCGGTATTACGTTCTACTATACCATTTACTGTAAACTGGTTTGCTACAAATGGAACGTTAGCCGCCTGGTTAAAAGTAGCTGTATAATCATCTGTGCGATAAGAGAAGCCATTTGCAGTTGTTAAAACATCTAAATCGCTTTGGTAGTTGGTACAGCCAAAGGAATTAGGTCCATTATTCCAGAGTGTAAGGTTTTGGTAATAGCCAACACCCATGATTGGTGCCCAGCCTATTTCGCCACTACCTGTTCCGTAATTATAATCAGAAATTTTAGTACAGCTGGCATCATAGGTTGATTGGTGATACAAACCAAGTGTGTGCCCGGCCTCATGTGCCGTTGCTTCTGAAATATTCTTTACATTATTATTGAGCAGGTTGGTGAATACAAAACAAGGTGTATCATCGCCCCATACAAATGAACCAACAAAGGCAACACCACCTGCACCGCTTCCATACCAACTGTTGGATGTGGTTAAAACAACTCTCATTCTCCTGTTTGCCAGAGCAGCCAGGTATTTAGTAGAGTCGGTAGTTACATTAACATTGAATGGCCGGTAATCTTCGGCTACCCGGTTAAACACTGTTGTGATTTGTTCATTGTTCAGTGTAGTTGGTGCACAAACAATTGGGCCATTGTAATTCCAGCTAGTGGCATTTACAGTGTGGCCGTCAAAATCTAAAAAGAGTACTGCGGATGCACTTGGGTGGCTGCTATAAATTGGCACCTGTGCGGTTGTGGTCAGGGTACTGATCAACGCCAGTATCATAAGACCGGATTTTAAAAATGGTTTCATAACAAGGAGGATTTTAGGATTTTCAATAGGTACAAAAAAGGGACACGGATGAAAAACGGGTCAGTTTAAAAACTTAGCCATTGGATAAAGTTTATTCATTAATGAGTTCGTGGTAGTTCTTCTTAACAAGAACAAACTGACCATTTTGATTTTGCAATTCATACAAGTCGCCATGCTGAAAGCTGATAATTCTTCCAACATAAGAAACAACACCTTCCGGACTGGTGGTACGGGAGATAGTAAGTTGTGCTCCATTAAAATTGCTGGAACGAATAACTACACTCTGAATGGTGTTTCCGAATTTGCTTGCAGAGGAAACTACTTCCCCATCAAACTTTAGGTTAGCAGAAAGAGACAGCCCTATACTGCCCTTACGTCCAACATCAGTTTTAACAAGGGTTTCGAGTTCAGCAACATTTACTGGAATTTCTTTCGGCAGGTTGTCGAAAAGCCGGGGTTTGTTGTAGTCTGGTTCTGTTACAGGCGGCTTGTCATTCTTTTGCGCTGATGAACACAGGTACAATAACATAGTACTAATGCATAGTACGGCGGTACGAAGGTTTTTCATTTTAACTTGTTTTAAAGTCAATAGGATATTGTTCAGCAGTTAGGATTTTACAACTGCAGTAATCAGTGGGGTACGGTAATGCAAGATTTGTGAAAATTTTTTAATGCTGCAACAAAAGAGTTGTTGAATCAGTAAAGATTGAGTGCTAGTACCCGGAGTGAATCGTAAAACTTCGAACAGTTGTTTGGTTATCTACGAACTAGTACTGGTTAGTACTTAACATTACAAGTGTACAAGCTTCTAAGGGTTTTATACCTTTTGCAATGGCGAGTTGTGCTAACTCCTCATTTTCCGCCCCTGGGTTAAAGATGATACGCTTAGGGTTTAATGAGAATATATAATCGTAATATTCCTGTTGATGTGCAGGATTTAAATAGAGAGTTATCGTATCAACATTTTCGAAAGGTTGTTTTTCTTTTTCAATAACTACGTCATCTACCTGCGAATATTTTCTGCCAACGGCAACTACGGGGTGTCCGTGTTTACGCAGCCGTTGTATTGCCAGGTGGCTGTAGCGGGAAGGATTGTCGGAGGCGCCAAGCACCAATGTTTTTTTTGTAGTCATTGTGTAAAGCTAAGATGTAATTCTTTTAAAATAGGCGGTATTGTATTCGGGGTACTTCACTTATAATATCTGTCAGTGCATCTTTCAGTACAGGATATTTGAATTGAAAACCAGCTTCTGATATCTTAGTAGGAACCACCCAACGGCTTTTTAGGACTAACTCTGTTTCTGTTCCGATTACTGTAGCCCCAATTTTCAGCATCCATTCAAAAGCAGGTAGCCCTATTTTATAGCCGGTTGCAGTTCTTAATGTTTGCATGAATTCTTTATTACTGACAGGGTTTGGCGAGGAGCAATTATAAGTCCCTTCAATATTTTCATTTTTATTTATCCATTCAATCATTCTGCAAGTGTCTTTAATATGTATCCAGCTATACATTTGCTTGCCACTTCCTTGTTTGCCTCCTAATCCTAGTTTTAGCAGATTAAAATAAGGAATCAATACACCACCAGCACCTAATGTAATTGCCATACGTAATGCTACTTTTCTTGTGCAGGGAGTTTGTTGATTGAAGAATGCATTTTCCCATGCTTTACATACATTAACGGAGAAGCCACTATGAAATTCTCCGGTATATTCATCCTGTGGCCTGTCCTCAGCATGACGATAAATTGTAGCAGAGGAGGCGTTGATCCAGCATGTAGGCGGGGTACTGCATTTTTCTATTGCTTTGCCGATGGCATTTACTGCATCAACCCGGCTATCGAGAATTTCTTTTTTGTTTTGTTCAGTATAACGGCAGTTTACTGATTTGCCTGCAAGATTGATTATTAAATCTGCACCGTTGATCTCATTACTCCACTCTGCTACTTCTTTTCCATCCCATTTTATAAATTTTACATTTTTAAGTGCTGCATCGTTTAGCGAATTATATCGATTTCGGTTATTACTCGCATCCGGGAGCTGACGTGTCAATACGATAATGTTATTTTCTTTACCAAAATGTTTTATCATTTCCTGGCCAATAAAGCCAGTACCGCCTGCTATAACAATTTTACAATGCTTCATAATCAGTGATTTGATTTTAACAATCCTCCTAACTCATTTCTTAGTGCTAAGTGTGCCAGTAGTTTGTTATAGATAGACAGATAATAAATTGCAACCGGAATCGAGGCTACAACAGCAAATCCGCCCAGCACTTGTACATCATCCGCTTTAAACAGTTCCGCCAATGGTACGCACAAGAACAAAGTGGCCATTACAATTCCAGTCCATTTCCAATAAGAGCCTATTTCTTTGCTGAGACCAGCTCCCATAAATGAACTGGTATTGAAGGAAGCACTGAAAAGCTGCCAGCAGCCCATAAAAAATAGCCCGGTAAAAAAGCCATAAATGAAAAGAACCGGTATGGAAAGTAGCATAATAATACCTACTGTAAACTGGAAGTAGTAATCTGCTTTACGAATGAATAACATCTTGAAGTATTTAATTTTTCAGAAAAAAATGAAACTATAGGTTCAAATAAAAGCCGATTACCGGCTTTTACATTATTCTTTTGGCATATTTCGCCATTCTATCCAAGATATAATTGTATAATAAAGTATTACAAATAAAGCCACTATCGCTGCATACATCAATGTGGCTAATCCATACATCGTATATTTATCGTCTTTATCGCCTCTATCTCCCGATCCATCTTGCGCAAAAGCGATAATGAGCATAGCAAAAACAACCAAAGTGCCAATTGAATGTATTTTTCGAAGCAACTTTTTCTTCCAGGCTAAAGGCCCTGCAATAAGATGAATAATTATACTGATTATTTGTATAAAGCCCAGTGCAACAATAAAGCCAAGCGGATTTATAAGATTTGTGTTGTTGATTGCAATTCCTACAATGTTAATAATGATAAGCACTGTTTGCACCAATACATCTATAGTCGTATAAGTTTTCATCTTTACTATTTAAACATTTTCATCAATGAGCTTACAAACCAGCTTTCTTCTGCTTTAATCATTGTGTCTAAAGTTTTATCGGCCTGCTTGCCTAGTTTTTTAATGCTGACTACAGTATCTACAAATGTTTTTATATGCTTATCTCTTTTATCGCCTTCCACGGCTTCCAATTTATCAAGTAATTGAAGCATGGGTTCCAGTTCTCGTTTCTTTCTTTCTTTTACGATCTGTTTTACTACTTTCCATATGTCTTTTTCCGCAGTAAAATATTCTTTACGTTCGCCGGAGAGTAATACTCTTTCTACGAGGCCCCAGTTAATTAGCTCCCTGATGTTCATATTGGTATTACCCCGACTGATGTTGAGTTCTTCCATCATATCATCCTGGGTAAGGGGATCGGGACTGATCAATAGCAAGGCATGTATCTGTGCCATTGTACGATTAATCCCCCAATGGGTACCAAAAGCTCCCCAACTACTAATGAACTGTTGTTTTGCTTCTATAAGTTTCATGGAACAAAGCTACAACGCTGTTTCCGAATTTTCAATAATTATTGAAAATATATTTTTTGCAGGTTTAAGCTGCCAAATATTAGTCAGGAAAATATATATATTATTTTAAAATAGAAACTGTAATCAATAAGTAACTTGCTGTATGAAGAATTTATTCCTGCTGGTATTCCTTATTTTCTCTGTTAATGCCCATTCGCAGTTTAAAAAGTTCCGCTTTGCATTTATTTCCGATACACATATTGGCTCGCCAAATGGATCGGCAGAAGAAGATCTGCGGCGTACCGTTAGAGATATTAATGCAATGGATGATATTGCCTTTGTGGTTTTAACAGGAGATATTACCGAGTTGGGTACGAATGAAGAATTAAAATTGGCAAAACAGATTCTTGATAGTCTTGATGTGCCGTGGCATATCATTCCCGGCAATCATGATACGGGTTGGAGCGAAAGCGGTGGTGTAATGTTTACTACAGTTTTTGGCTATGATAAATTCAGCTTTGAACATAATGGTATTCGTTTTTTGGGGTGTGCTTCCGGTCCTTATGTAAGAATGAGTGATGGGCATGTGCCTAGGGATGCAGTGAACTGGCTGGATGCGGAATTGAAAAAGGTACAACCAGGACAACCTGTTATTTTTTTGAATCATTACCCCATGGATAATGGATTAGATAACTGGTATGAAATAACGGATCGTTTAAAGAATAATAATACATGGGCTGTTTTGTGCGGTCATGGTCATTCAAATAAAGCTATGAATTTTGAAGATATTCCAGGTGTAATGGGTCGTTCTAATTTGAGAGCTAAAGCTGCATTGGGAGGATATAATCTGGTGGATGTGCGGGAAGACTCTCTTGTTTTTTCGGAAAGAAGACCGGGAACGGAAACATTAAAATCATGGACAGCTTTAAAAATTGAAATAAGAAAGTATGATGTAACTAAAAAGTTTACAAGACCGGATTATTCCATCAATCAACAATATAATAAAACAGTTGCGGCATGGACTTATTCTTCGGAAGCTAATATTATATCAACTCCGGCAGTAGCTGATGATAAAGTTTTTGTTGGAAACCAAAATGGAGTGATGACTTGTTTTAATTTAAAAGATGGAAAGGAAGTTTGGAAGTATAAAACATTTGGTGCTGGTGATGGATTTGTAAATGCATTGGATGTAAAAAATGGAAAATTAAAATGGCAATACAAAGCTGGAGCAGCTGTGTTGGGCTCACCACTTATAAATGGGGATACTGTTTTTATTGGTGGCAGTGATGACTCATTCGTTGCCTTAAATAATAAAAACGGAAAACTTATCTGGAAGTTTAGTGGGTTAGATGGCCCTGTAGTAAGCACTCCGTTGCTATATGAAGGCAACATAATTTTCGGCGCATGGGATAGAAATCTTTATTCATTAAGTAGTGCAACGGGGGAGTTGTTTTGGAAATGGAACAATGGTTCAACCGTTCGAAATTTTTCGCCGGCATCCTGCATACCCGTCGCAGTTAATGGGGTGGTGTATGTGGTGGCGCCTGACCGTTATATTTCTGCTATTGATGCAACGACAGGTAAAGCTTTATGGAGAAACAATGATGCTACTATCCGGGAGTCAAT
>LNFJ01000033.1 GCA_001464625.1 Bacteroidia bacterium Ga0077558
TGGTATTTGATGGTAAAGACAAATCTGCACAACAAGCAATCCCTGTTGTGTATGTTGCAAAAGCCCCAGCAAAAAAATATTTTAGTGATAATGCTGCTACATTAAACATTAAGCTTAGGGTTTCTATAAATGAAAAAAACAGGCAAGGCTTTAATGTGCTTGGATATATTGATAACAAAGCTGCTACAACTGTAGTGCTCGGGGCACATTACGACCATCTTGGTTATGGTGAAGATGGAAACTCAAGACATGCTGCACATGAATTAGCCATTCACAATGGCGCAGATGATAATGCAAGTGGAACTGCGGCATTAATAGAATTGGGAAGAAAATTAAAATCATCAAAAGCAACAAATAACAATTATCTCTTTATTGCTTTTTCTGGGGAAGAGTTGGGCTTATATGGCTCTAAATATTTTGTGGAAAATCCTACTATCGATTTGAAGTCGGTGAACTATATGATCAATATGGATATGATAGGACGATTGAATGATAGTTCAAAAGTGTTAACGATTGGCGGATATGGTACGTCACCGAGTTGGCCAAGTTTTTGGACTGCCGCTCCATATGCTCAACGTGTTGATAGAGCCGCCGTGGTGTCTGAGCTAGAAATTAAAATAGATAGTAGCGGAACTGGCCCAAGCGACCACACTTCTTTTTATAGGAAAGATATTCCGGTGTTGTTTTATTTTACCGGATTGCATACAGATTATCACAAACCAACCGATGATGCTGATAAAGTAAATTATGAAGGCGAGCAACAGATCATCAATCACATCACTAAATTGATTGAATCAGTAAACGATAAAGGCAAACTTTCTTTTCTTAAAACAAGAGAAGCACAGACAACTACCTCTGCCCGTTTTAGTGTTTCTATGGGTATTATGCCAGATTATACATATTCCGGAGATGGCGTAAAAGCAGATGGTGTTAGTGAAGGCAAACCAGCACAAAAAGCAGGATTGAAAGCCGGCGATATTGTTATTCAACTCGGCGACTATAAAATTTCCTCTATGGAAACTTATATGCAAACACTCGGCAAGTTTAAAAAAGGCGAAAAGGCCAAAGTGAAATTCAAAAGAGGCAATGAAACCTTAGAGGTGATGGTTGAGTTTTAGTTTATTACCCACAGATTTGACTTTTGCACAATGAATGGCGTAGTATGTGCTAATCTATGAAGTAAGCGGCTAACCCAAAATGAATTAACTTGTAATAGAATTTTATTCTATGGCTGAACGGAATCAAAAACTTATTCTGGATACTGACCAACTCACCGAGGAGTTTTTTGAAGACACCCGGCTTCTCGGCATCATGGCGTCGGTTAAAGGTTATCAATTCTGCTGGCATCTCAACAACAGCATCGGCGTAAATTTCCACGATAACAATCTGGAAATACAACTCAATAAAAAGAAACGAAACTATTTTTTTACGGTGTATGAATATTCAGAGTCTACCCGGTTTCTTTCTCATTATCTATACAATAACCAACGTGATGGCGAATATTTATTGCCTGAATTCAAGCATCTCGATTTTTTGTGGTTAATGAAAGGCGATGAAGTAAGCGACGAGTCATTACAGGAAACAATTCAAACTATTAAAACAATCAATACGGTTCAATTAGTGGTTGAGTTAACAAATGAAAAGATTAAAAACAAAGAGCATTTAGTTTTTTAAATTTCAAAAAACCTACCTGTCGGCAGACAGGTCTCAAATTCAATGTGGACCGAAAGCGATAATAAATTGTACTGTAAGTTTCAATTCAAAAACTTCAGCGAAGCATTTGCATTTATGACCAGAGTCGCCTTTGAAGCAGAAAAAATTGACCATCACCCATTATGGACCAATGTATACAATACAGTTGAGATTTGGTTAAGCACACATGATGCCGGGGATATAGTGACGGAGAAAGATCATCAATTGGCTAAAAAAATAGACGCAATAATAGAGCGTTGATATTATGGGGCTAATGATATGCTCAGCAAAATCATCAGCAATCTTAACTATCATAATAATCTGCGTTCCAAAACTAACAAATTGCCACTTGCCTCTACCATATTAATGGTTCGCCCCGCCGCTTTTGGCTTCAATGCAGAAACCGCAGCGAATAATTATTTTCAATCCAACCCTGCGATTAGCAAGGAAGAGTTACAGCAAAGAGCTTTAGCAGAGTTTGACAATATGGTACAATCTTTGCGCAATCATGATGTTGATGTGCTTGTAATCGAAGACACAAAAGAGCCTCCTAAACCAGATGCTATCTTTCCTAACAATTGGCTCAGCACTTTACCTGGTGGTAAGTTGAATGTGTTTCCCATGTATGCACCAAGCAGAAGAATTGAAAAGAGAGAGGAAATATTGCAAAAAATAGGGAAACATTTTATAATTCAAGATGTACAAGATTGGAGTGAATACGAAGTGGAAGGAAGATTTTTAGAAGGAACCGGCAGTATGGTTATTGATTATGAAAACGGTATGATCTATGCCTGTATTTCAGAAAGAACAAGCTTACCGGTGTTAGAAAAATATGCAGCTACCAATCATTTTCAAGCTATTGTTTTTTTAGCAACAGATAAAAATGGAATGCCCATTTATCATACGAATGTAATGATGGCATTGGGAGAAGGCTTTTGTGTACTCTGCGAAGAAGCTATTGAAGAAGAGTGGGAGCTGATTGCAGTGCGTCAACTATTAGAATCAACGAATCATACTATTATCCCTATTACCCGGGTGCAGATGCATTGCTTTGCAGGAAATATGTTGCAGGTTAAAAATAAAAATGGGGACAAAATATTGGTGATGAGCAACGCAGCTTTTGAATCACTGCGAAAAGAGCAAAAGGAAATGCTGGAAGCTTATTCAACCTTATTGCCAATTGCAGTTCCTACCATTGAAGAAGTTGAAGGCGGCAGTGTAAGATGTATGATGGCAGAGATTTTTTTGCAAAAACGGTAATCACTACTGGTTTCAATTTCTTTGATACATCCTTATTTTTTTATATTTAGTGCTAAAGCAATAAATAATATAACAAAAAGAAAAAATAGTGTAAGACCCAATCCACTCCCTTCATTTATTTTTGCTATCCGTATAAATGATCGTACAACACACACAAGAACTTCAAAAATTTATCTCAGGCAACAACCTAAAAAGAGAGGATGGTATCATACTTTTTAGCGCCATTATTGATTTGTATAAACTGGATGAGACTTCTCGTTTTACTTCGGAAATAGAAGTACTTACCCTGCCAGAGGAAATGGCTTTGTATATACTTGAATTTTTTGGAGCGGAAAACCCGGAAAAAGAAATGTATCGAACCAGCCGACAGCAGTTTGTTTGCTCTTCTCAGCAAGAGCTTGAGATTCTTGATTCAAAATCAGATACCCGTTTGATAATATCTTTAAAAGCTGTACCAGGCCCTCAATAAAACCGGAAAAATTCAAATAATACTATACATTTAAGTTTCAAACTATTTATCGGTATGAAGCTGTACATACGCAACATGGCCTGCGAGAGCTGCAAAGTGTTGGTAAAAGAAGAACTTGTAAAACTGGGAAAACAACCATTACATGTTGAGTTGGGTGAAGTAGATGTTAAAGAAAAGCTTTCCGAAAAGGAAAAGAAACAATTTTCTGCCGCTATTAAAAAAGCCGGCCTTGAACTTACCGCAAGTAAAGAAGGAGTGCTTGTTGATAAAATAAAAGCTAACATTACGGAGTATGTGGCCAATGCAGATCAAATCAGAAGCAAGCTCTCTACCTACCTTAGTAAGAAGCTGAACTACGACTACGCTTACCTGTCATCCTATTTTTCTACTATGCAAGCCAATACCATTGAGCAATTTACCATAAGCCTGAAAATTGAAAAAGCAAAAGAAATGCTGGCGGTAGATGGACTTACACTTACAGAAATAGCTCATAAACTAAATTATAGCAGTGTAGCGCATTTATCGGCGCAGTTTAAAAAAGTAGCAGGTCTGCCAGCTTCGCATTTTAAAAACCTGAATAAAGTTCGCCGGATAACTATACAGAATCTTTAAACTCGAAAGCTTACATTTTTACCAAAACTATTTTTTCGTTTTGCTTTGACATTCTTCCAATAGGAGTTTCTAAAATGTCTTTCACATCATTCAGACTCTCTCCCTTCACACTTACCAACAAACCCCCATTTGTTTGCGGATCCGGCAATAATGTAAAAGCTTCCATCACATTCACCCCTTTTTCAAATTTTACTTTATCGCTGTAGCCGTTCCAGTTTCTGGTGGTGGCATCCGGGAAAATGCGTTGTGCAATATATTCTTTCACTCCTGCTGAAATGGGTAACTTGTCATAATAAATTTCTGCACTTAGTCCGCTACCTTCTGCCATTTCTATTAAGTGACCCAACAAACCAAAGCCGGTTACATCTGTCATGGCTGTTACGCCTTTTATTTTGCCTAATTCCTCACCTATCTTATTCAATGATGTCATTTGCCCGATCATTAATGGCAAATGTTCTTCTTTCAATAATCCTCTTTTTTGTGCGGTAGACAAAATGCCAACGCCGAGAGGTTTAGTCAAAAATAAATAATCACCCTCCTGCGCTGTATTGTTTTGTTTTAGATTTTCTATCGGTACTATACCCGTTACAGCCAGGCCAAAAATGGGCTCCTGCGAATCAATACTGTGTCCACCTGCTAATGGAATACCTGCTTCGGCACAAATGCTTCTTCCTCCTTCAATTAACTGTTGCGCCAACTCAACCGATAATTTATCAACCGGCCAACCAAGAATGGCAATGGCCAGTAAAGGTTTACCACCCATTGCATAAATATCACTAATAGAATTTGCTGCAGCTATTCTTCCAAAGTGAAATGCATCATCTACAATCGGCATAAAAAAGTCGGTAGTAGAAATTAATCCCATACCATTTCCTAAATCATAAACTGCTGCATCATCTTTACTGCTGTTACCAACCAGTAAATTTTTATTATCGGGTAATGCGATGCTGCTTTTCAAAATTTCATCCAACACCTTGGGAGCAATTTTGCAACCACAGCCTGCGCCACGGGAGTATTGTGTGAGTTTGATTATGTCTTGAGTCATTATTCAGCAAAGTTAGTCTTTCAGTTGATCAAAGATTCTGTCAACTGCTGGCTTACGAATGCTGAAGTGATTGGCATTGCCAATTTCATCTTTTATGATGCGAAGGCCGCTGTAATTTCTACTGGTAACAGTAGTATAAAAACTTCTGGTAGAATATAGAACCTTGTTTAGAAATTCTAATCCGCCTACATAAATAGTAACATTTGCTTTAAGCCCTTTATTCTTTTTAAAATAGGCTGCTTCAATTTTATCCAACTCATAGTAATTGGCCCAGCAAGAAGGGCTGATGGCGAAATGCCTGTCAAACAGTTTATCCTCTTTAAACAAGGTATATAAACAAAACAACCCACCAAATGAATGGCCGAAAAAAGCCCTCGACTTTTTATTATTCATCTTCTTCTCTATCCGGGGAATAAGTTCATTTTTTAGAAACAGGTAAAATATATCCGCCTTACCAAAATTTGTTTCTACATTCTTGCTAATGTCAGCAGGAATAAAATCTCTTGGTCGTTTTACATTATAATCACCAATATGCCCGATGGCGATGACAACACAACTCGAAGGAATGGTAGCAGCCCATGATTTACTTTTTCCAAATACATAGTCGCCAATACCAATGCCGCCATCTGTCATGTATACATGATGATATTTTTTGGCAGTACTGAACCCAGGAGGTTTTCGAACAGTGATTACATATTTATCTTTTGTATTGATAGAATAGACAGTGTCAATCTCAATTGTTTGGCCAATTGTAATAATCGGAGAAAGAAAAAGGAAAAACCCGAATACATTTTTCATTCATTTAAGATACTTCATTCTCTTAAACACAGCACCTGGATTTTTTACGGGTATATCTGTTACTAGGATATGCTATACTTAATAATGTAATTTCAAATAATCGGAGTACAAGAACCCTCCTTCGGAGGGCAGGGAGGTCGCTATTTCTTCCTTCTAAAAACGATTCCCGTATTTTTCTGAAAGTCGGAACTAAAACGCAGGTTGTATACATCATCCCCATCACGAACAACCAGCAAACCAGTATTAGGAGGATACTTCCCCAAGTTTTCTGCAAACAGTACTAAGGTGAATTCTTCCTGGCCCGGAGTTAAATAAATCGTTTTGCGGATAGCAGATGATTTTAATCCTTGTTTTGCCATAATAACTTCGCCGTTCATAAACACACTTACTGTATCGCCATCAATTTCCCCGTTATCATAAAGCGACACTTGCAGACTATCAGATTTAAAGTTTACCTGCTGAGAAAATTCTGATTTTCTTCCGGCAATGATGGCTGCTTTCAGCGTTATATCAATTGACGGTGTTTTTACTTCAGGCTTTATCGGAGTTACCGGCGCATCAGCTTTAGTAATTTTATTTTCAGAAACTGGGTTGCTTATTGTTTCTGTTTTAACTGCTGATTTTGTAGTAGCAGCAACTTCTTGTTTTATTGAAGTATTATTTTCTTTCTTTTTCGTGTTAGTTGAAGCTGGTGTTTCAGTTTTTACAGATGCGGAGCTCTGTGTTGGTTGAACGGACGAAGAATTATTTTTTATTGCTGTTGTTGCAGCAGTTTCTGTTTTTGAAACCGGTTTTGTATTGGTGGCAACTTCTTGTTTTGCCGCAATAATATTTTCTTTCTTATCATTAGATGAAGGGCTGTTGGTTGCTGTTTCTTTTTTTACAACCACATCCTGTTTTTGAGGGCTGTTGTTTTCCTTATTGCCAACAACTGCTGTAGTTGGCTTTACAACTCCCGAACTTGTAGAAGGATTTTCTTTAGCTACTTCCTGATTTAAAGGGGTAACAAGCTCTTGTTTTACAGAATTGATGTTTGTTGCCGCAACATTAGTCTCTGCTTTCTTTTCTATAACCGGAACAACAGCATTACTTTTTTCTTCAACAATTGGTTTGGCAATGGCCGCTATTGTGTTTGAGCTTGGGGTAACATCAACTTTGGTTGAAGGAATATCTTTTGTTGCTGTCTTCTGCGGATTATCCGCTTTCTTTAGTGTAGTTAAATCAGCAGTAGTTGCTTGCTCTTCTGTAGAAGGGTTATTTTTTAAAGCGGCTGTTGAACTCTGCTCCTTCTTTATTTCTTTAACAGTCTCTGTTGTTTCAGCGCTGGTTGAACTACCAACAGACGAAGTAGGATTTTTCATTACTATTGGTTTATCCGCCACAACAATCGCATCGCTCATAGTTGTTAGCGGAGCAATACTTGTCGAAACATTCGAACTTGTTTTTTCCGGCTTTGCAATTTTTACAATGGGTTGCCCTTCTTTTCTTTCTTTATAAAAAACTACCGCATCAGCTAGTTTCAATTCTTCCAGGTGAGGAAAAATTTTGGAAGCAGTTAAATCTTTTTCTTCTTCCAAATCTACACGGCCACTTACAGAGTAATATTTTTTGGTAACATTCGTTTTCCATTTACCTGCCAGATACCACACACTATCTCCCTTATCTCTTCTAAAAGTGCTGGTCACTTTTACTTTTTTATCCAATAGCTTGGGAAAATTATACGAAACGATTTCATCATCTGTTACTTCACATATATCGCCTTCAATCGCTCCGCTAACTCTTTTTACAATGTAGTACAGCACATCATCTACAATAAATTCGCTGCGGGAATAGCCATATACTTTGCCTTTATATTCCGTCAATGCAATTTCAAATGACTGATCTTTCCTTACCGTTGTACTGTCGTTGCTAACGGTTCCAATCCACAATCCTGTAAGTGATTGCCCAAAAAAGAATAAGGGTAAAAAAAGGAATAAACAGGTAAGCTTAATGCTTTTGCGGCGCAGGCCGTCTTTGGAGTAAAAGTTGATTGGCATTTTCAGGAGTTACGGATTTACACGGAATTGTTTGTAATAACGAATTTATCCCCTCCCGATTGTGTAAGGATTTGAAATAATGCTTATCGTAATAAGCCAACAGGATTTCGAAACTTTCGGCTATTTTGCCCTCTTTTTGCAGTAGAATGGCCGTTTTTGCGTTCAAATGGCCCAATTTCTGGCTAATTCTGCTAATTGCGTCGATGACCATTTGCTGGTCTAGTTGTCCATATTCCTGTACAATATGCTGTAACCGTTCAGCAAAAGGAATATCTAAAAAGTAAACCGGAGATTTTCGCATGGTCTTCCACAATTCATGGGGAATGTTTACATGGCCGATGCGCTGAGATTCGTCTTCGAGCCAGATGGCAGTTGTGGGTTGTCGGCTGTCTGTTGTCGGGATTTGAGAATTTGCCTGACACAACACAACTCGCAACTGACAACCGAGCAAATTCTCAAACATTTCCTGTCCCGGTTGCGGTGGCATTCCAATGCTACCAAAAGCAGAGCCTTTGTGACTGGCAGCGGCTTCCAGGTCAAGAACGGCCTCATTTTTCGCTTTTAAGGCGTTTAATAATTCCGTTTTTCCAGAGCCGGTATAACCACCCAGTATATTGAATTGGAAGGGAAGTTTGAACGTATCCAATACATAATTCCGGAATTTCTTGTACCCACCAATCAATGTATACACCTTAAATCCATACATATCCAACAACCATGAAACGGCACCGCTACGCATACCACCCCGCCAACAGTAAACAAGTACGATTTTAGAAGTTTGAAGTACGGTCTTCGCAATTTCCGAGTTCTTGTACTTCAAACTTTGTACTTCGTATTTGGCCTCCAGCTCCCGGCTCCCGACTAAAGACTCTACTTCTTCCACCATCTTTCTCATCTTCGGTCCAAAGTAATCAAGGCCGATTTTTATCGCCACTTCACGGCTTTGCTGTTTGTAAGCTGTACCAACAACTTTTCGTTCTTCATCTGTAAACAATGGTAGTGACTTTGCACCCGGCATAAAGGCATGCGAATATTCTCCCGGCGAACGAACATCAATGACGGGATGGTGTTTCGCCAGTTCAAGAAATTGTTCAATATGTATTCTTTCTGCTGCCATGTAATTAATTAGCCGATTGGCAAATTAGTTAATTTGAAAATGAATGGAATTCTTTAAATAAAAAGCCGCTCCAAAAAGAAGCGGCTTGTAATATCATTCAAATCATTTCAATCAAATTAATCAGCGGTTATCTATTCATCGAAGCCAAAAATTCTTCATTATCTTTCGTTCCCTTCATTCTGTTTTGTAACTCTCTCATCGCTTCTTCCACATTCATATCATTCAGGAATACTCGGAGTAGGTTCATACGTTGCAACACATCTTTATCAAGCAACAAATCATCACGACGGGTAGATGAAGCTACCAGGTCAATAGCAGGATAGATACGTTTGTTCGATAAACGACGTTCCAACTGCAATTCCATATTACCGGTTCCTTTAAATTCTTCAAAGATCACCTCATCCATTTTACTACCGGTATCAACCAGTGCGGTAGCGATGATTGTTAATGAACCACCAAATTCTATTTTACGGGCAGCACCAAAAAATTGTTTTGGTTTTTGCATCGCATTTGCTTCCACACCACCCGATAATACTTTACCACTTGATGGAGCCACCGTATTATGTGCTCTTGCCAAACGGGTAATAGAATCCAGAAGTATAACAACATCATGTCCACACTCTACCAAACGTTTTGCTTTTTGCAAAGCAATCGTAGAAACTTTCACATGTTTTTCAGCAGGCTCATCAAAGGTTGAAGCAATTACTTCACCTTTAATGCTACGCTCCATATCGGTAACCTCTTCCGGACGTTCATCCACCAACACAACCATCAGGTAACATTCAGGATGATTTTCTGCAATAGCATTCGCCACTGCTTTCAACAACATGGTTTTACCAGTCTTTGGTTGGGCAACGATCAACCCACGTTGTCCTTTACCTATTGGTGTAAACAGATCCATGATCCTTGTAGAAAGATCAGTAGGTTTTGTAAACAGGTTTAATTTTTCGAAAGGGAAAAGCGGAGTCAGGTAATCAAACGGCACACGGTCTCTTACTTCTTCGGGACTTTTACCATTGATGGTATCCACTTTTAATAAAGCAAAATATTTCTCCCCTTCTTTCGGTGGACGAACTGCACCATGTACAGTGTCGCCAGTTTTTAATCCGAATAGTTTTATTTGAGATGGAGAGACGTATACATCATCGGGTGAGGATAAGTAATTGTAATCGGATGAACGAAGAAAACCATAACCATCCGGCATCATTTCCAAAACACCCTCACCCAGTATCACCCCATCAAACTCCACATTGAATTGTTGATCTCTGCGGGGAGGGTACACTTTATTTTGTCCGCCGTTGTTTTCGCCTTGTTGGGGCTGATTGGGTTGTTGCTGCTGTACCTGTGAATCGCCAGCTTGCAACATTTCTATTACTGCTGCAGGGGTTGGGGCTGGTGGCGGTGGTACTATAAACGCAGGTTGTTGTTCTGGTTGTTGGGCCTCTTCTTTTTCTTCAGGTTTTTTTCGGGCCCGTTTAATTGGCGGCGTCTTGTCTTCTTTTTTAGGGGGCATTGGAGATTTTTTAATAGGTTTTTTATCGTCATCATCATCTTCTACCACAGCCTCTTCTGTAGAGTTACTGGTAGTAGCTTTAATAATTCGCTTACGTTTCCCATCATCGCTGCTGGGCTTAGCACCTTTAGAGCCGGCAAGAGCCTGGCTATCTAATATTTTATAAACTAGATCCTGTTTGGCCAGTTTTTTAGCATTGGGAATTTTTAATTGCTCGGCAATGTCAAGCAATTCAGGAACGAGCATGTCGTTCAGTTGGAGGATATCGTACATATAATCATCTTGAGGTTAGTCACAACTCGGGGTGAACCAGTCTTGAAATCAGAAAAAAAGTTTGAATTTATGTTGAATGAAATCGGCAGGTAAAATGAGCTAAAAGCCAAGGAGAACAAAACTTATCGGCCTCTTTCCAGTGCAATTATAGGCTAAAATCGGCAAAATCAAAAATTTTGGGTTTAGCCAACTTCAGTTCCCTGATTAGGTAGAGGTTGCGACGCTCCGTTCGGGGTTCTGTTCTTTGTTAGTCAATTAAAAACCTCTGTTTTTATCGATTTGTTGAAAAAGGGAAAATGCTGTTTTTCTTGTCCTTTTTCTCCCCCTTCCCATTATTTAGGTTTACAACTACAACGTTAAAAACCTATAATATGAAATTAAAAATTAAAGAAATCAGTTTTAACTCTGGAAAATTTAATCCAGAATGGCCGAAGCTAATAATAGCAATTTTGGGAATTATAATTTGGGGCTTTAAAAACGAAATTTTGGCGATTTTAAAAAGCCTCTGAAAATGTAAATATCTTTGCCGACTTTAATAAAGGATATGTTCAACAAAAGAATCAAGATCAAAGAGCTTCTTTCCCAAGAACCAGCAGGGCAGGAAGTAACCGTAATGGGTTGGGTTAGAACCTTTCGCAACAACCAATTTATAGCTCTCAACGATGGCAGTACCAATAATAATATACAGGTAGTTGTAACTCTCGGTAGCCAGAATGATGAATTGCTGAAACGCATCACTACATCAGCCTCTTTAAAAGTAAAAGGAGTTGTAGTTCCTTCGCTTGGCAAGGGGCAAAAAATGGATTTGAACGCCACTTCGATTGAAATACTCGGGGATAGTGATGCAGAAAAATATCCGCTGCAGCCCAAGAAGCATAGCCTGGAGTTTTTAAGAGAGAAAGCACATCTGCGGTTTCGTACCAGCACATTTGGTTCAGTGTTCCGTGTACGTCATGCACTGGCATTTGCTGTTCATAAGTTCTTTAATGAAAAAGGGTTTGTGTACATGCACACACCTATCATCACAGCCAGCGATGCGGAAGGTGCAGGCGAAATGTTTAAAGTAACCACCTTACCGCTTGATGGCACGGCTCCAAAGAATGAAGATGGTTCTATCAATTTTAAGGAAGATTTCTTTGGTCGCAGTACTAACCTAACAGTGAGCGGACAATTAGAAGGAGAGTTAGGGGCAACAGCCTTTGGAGATATTTATACATTCGGTCCTACATTCCGTGCAGAGAATAGCAATACGGCAAGACATCTTGCCGAATTCTGGATGATAGAACCAGAAATGGCTTTCTATGATCTAGAAGACAACATGAACCTGGCAGAAGAATTCATTAAGTATATTATTAAGTATGCGATAGAAAACAACAAAGAAGATTTAGAATTTTTAGCGCAACGTTTAGCAGAAGAAGAAAAACAATTACCGCAGGATAAGCGTAGCGAAATGGACTTGTTGGAGAAATTGGAATTTGTATTAACCAACGGATTTGAACGTTTGACTTATACAGATGCCATTCAAATATTAAAAGACAGCAATCATAATAAGAAAAAGAAATTCCAGTACGAGATAACGGGCTGGGGAATGGATCTGCAAAGTGAACATGAAAGATATCTGGTAGAGAAACATTTTAAGAAACCAGTTATTCTGTATAATTATCCTGCCGCCATCAAAGCATTTTATATGCGCCAGAATGATGGATGTGAACCTGGAAAAGAAACGGTGGCTGCGATGGATATTTTAGCTCCCGGCATTGGTGAAATAGTGGGCGGCTCTCAGAGAGAAGAGAGACAAGACAAGCTGGAAAGAAGAATGACCGAAATGCATATACCATTGGAAGAACTTTGGTGGTATCTCGATACCCGACGTTTCGGTACTGTGCCACATGCAGGTTTTGGATTAGGATTTGAACGCATGGTTCAATTCGTTACTGGCATGACCAACATCCGTGATGTAATTGCTTTTCCAAGAACGCCGGGTAGTGCGGAGTTTTAAGCTAGAAGCAAATTTTAATAAATCAAAATAAGCAGCCATTCTTCCAATCGGAAGAATGGCTGTATCAGTTATATGGTTTTCAGAAAGGCTTACCTTTTTTGAACATACCCTGATAATGGTATTGCTTTAATTTCATAAAAATATACCTTACAGAATTACCCAATCATACTTAATGAATAAACTGGTAACAGTCATATTTTTTTTGGGAATAACAACTTTGTCTTATAGCCAAAGCTGGAAAGAATTGAACAATCAATTTCTTGAGCTGTTTAAAAGAAATCAATTTCTTTCGGCCCTTCCGATTGCTTTGGCGGCAAAGGACTCTGCACAAAATCAATTTGGAACAAAAAATAGAAACTACGCTACGAGCCTTAACAATCTTGCTGCAGTCTATTCAGAGTTGGGGCAGTATAAAAAAGCAGAAGATTTTTTAGTAAAATCAATACAACTTAGAAAAGAAATTTTTGGAGAGGCTCATCGTACGTATGCCTCAGGTCTCAATAATATGGCTTCTTTATACGAGAAAATGGGTCATTTTGAAAAAGCGGAGCCTCTTTATTTACAAGCAATTGAAATTGATAAAAAAGTGCTGGGAGAAAATCATCCGGATTATATCTCCGATATCAGCAACCTCGCAGGTCTTTACTGGCAAGTGGGTCAGTATGAAAAAGCAGAACTTCTTTATTTACGTGTTGTGGAAACAGATAAAAAAGTGTTGGGGGAAAATCATCCGGATTATGCTTCTGACCTTAGCAATCTTGGATTGTTATATGGGAAAATGGGTCATTACCAAAAGGCGGAATCCCTTTTTACCCAGGCACTTCAAATTGAGAAAAAGATTTTGGGTACAAACCAGCCAACGGATGGCACCACTCTTAACAATCTTGCCGCTCTTTATTACAGAAACGGAGAGTTAACAAAGGCCGAACCATTATATATTGAAGCAGTAGCTATTTCAAAAAGAGTATTTGGAGAAAATCATCCCGATTTTGCGACGACTGTTAATAATCTGGCGTTAGTATATAAAGATGAAGGTAGGTATAATTTAGCAGAGCCCTTGTTTCAGCAATCGAAAGAGATAAGAAAAAAAATATTTGGAGAAAATCATACTGCTTATGCAGGAAGCTTAAATAACCTGGCAAACTTATATGAAAGCATTCACCAGTTTACTAAAGCAGAACAATTGCTGATTCAAAGCAGCCGCATTGAAATCGAAAATATGCAAAGAAGCTTTAGTGTGTTTTCAGAGAAAGAAAAAGTAAACTATTTAAAAAGAGTGATCTCCCTTTTACCAACGAATAATAGTTTTTTGTATAGAAATAACAAAGCTTCACCAGCATTAATCGTCAGCAATTTCAATCAGCAATTAATTTTTAAGTCGTTGATACTTTCAGACACCAGGAATTTATTTGAGACAGCGGCTCAAACTAATGACACTGCAATAATAAACTTACTGGAACGCTGGCAAAATAATAAAATTCTATTGGCAAAAGAATATTCCTTACCACTATTAAAAAGAACGTCAACACTTGCTGGGATTGAACAAACAACTGAAGCACTGGAAAAAGAACTAAACAGAAAGTTTTCCAATTTTAGGATACAGCAACAAAAATTACAAGTTACAGCTGGCAGTATTAGGGACAAGCTACAAAATAGCGAGGTTGCTATTGAGTTTGTTTCATTTCGACTCTTTAACAATGAATGGACCGACAGTACAATGTATGCAGCTTATATACTACCTAAAAGTGATTCCATTCCAATCTTCGTTCCGCTTTGTGAAGAAAAACAATTAAAAAAGTTATTCGACAGTGCCGGAACCACAGCAACTACAATGGTCAATAGTTTTTACCGCGGTTTTAAAGTAGAAAATAAGAGTGCCAATACATTGGGAAAAGAATTATACAAACTCATCTGGCAACCATTAGAACCCTATTTAAAAAATGTAAAAAAAATTAGCTACTCACCTGCAGGTAAATTGTACAGTATTGCTTTTCATGCTTTACCAGTTGATAGTAACACCGTACTAATGGATAAATACCAGCTGCAGCAATACACCAGTATAAGGCAAGTAGTATTAAGAGAACAAGAAAAACAAAATAGTAAGCCTCAGGGTATTGTATTATTTGGCGATGCAACATTTGATTTAGATAGCTTGCAAATAGTAAAAGGAAAAACAGAGAGTACCTCAACAAATATTTATTCGCCAATAAACCAGAGAACAAGAGGCGACATATGGAGCAGTCTTCCGGGAACGGCACAAGAAGTAAATACAATTCAGTCGCTATTTATAAAAAACCAGATAGCTATAAAAGTTTTTACACAAGCTGCAGCATCAGAAGAAAAACTAAAAGCATTAAGTGGCAACTCACCACAAATTTTACATATTGCTACGCATGGTTTCTTTTTACCAGAGCCTTATAAAAAGAAAAAAGAAACTGGGTTTGAACAAAACAACATTTACACTTTAGCCGATGATCCATTATTAAGAAGCGGCTTAATACTTTCCGGTGGCAATTATGCATGGAGCGGCAAAACACCAATAGAAGGAGTAGAAGATGGCATTGCTACAGCCTATGAAATATCGCAACTCAATTTAAGCAATACCGAACTCGTAGTATTAAGTGCCTGCGAAACAGCACTAGGCGATGTACAAGGAAGTGAAGGTGTATTTGGTTTGCAAAGAGCCTTTAAAATGGCAGGAGTAAAGAAAATGATTGTAAGCCTTTGGCAGGTACCGGATAAAGAAACGGCTGAACTAATGACTACGTTTTATAATTACTGGATGAAAGGAAAAACCATCAACGATGCCTTTACACAGGCACAGTCAGATATGCGGAAGAAATATTCTCCTTTTTACTGGGCGGCTTTTGTACTGGTGGAGTAAAACAATATTATTTTGCCAGAGAAAAGTACTCATCTATATTCCTTCCCTTGGGAGGAATGGAGTGGGTTTTTCTCGTCCTTGAGTGTTGTGTAGGATCGGTTTTACGTCAGGGCTTTCTACCCATTGCATGGTATATTAAAACATTTGTAATTTATTATCTTTAGTTACTCGCCAACCATTATGAAACGATTTCTAACCCTATTACTATTATCTTTTTCCTTAAACCTTTCTGCTCAAAGCTGGCAGCAGTTGACTGACAGCCTGAATTACTATAGCCGGCACAAAAACTACACAAGTTCAATAGCGGCCGGTGAAAAAGCATTAACGGCCGCACAAAATGAATTTGGGCAAGAGCATAATAATTACGGACTGGCATTGAAAAATTTGTCTATTGCGTATCGTCGTAATGAAAACTACCAAGAAGCCCTTACAAAAGCATCTGGGGCGCTGCAGGTGTTCAAAAAAACTAATGGTGAAAATTCTGTTGAATATGCTTCCATGCTGAACCAGGTGGGCATGATCTATACCGGGTTAAAGGATTCGGCAAGAACTATTGAAGTATACAATCAGGCTATTAATATATTGCATCATATCAAAAAAGGAAAAGATATTTTAGAAAGTGCTTTATATAACCTTAGTAGGGCGCACACTTCCTTTAAGCAATATTTACAGGCCATCCCCCATTTGGAAGAAATGGTTTTATTACAGGAAGAAATATATGGAAAGGAAAGCGATGATTACCTGGAAGGACTCGGTATACTGGCAAATGCATATAAAGAAACAGAAAAAATAAATGCGGCCATCCATATAAGAAAAACTATGGCTGAAATAAGTATAAAGAAATACGGTGCTACATCTGTTGATTATGGGAAAGAAATGAACCGCATTGCCATGCTTTATGAAAGCATAAGAGATTCTGCCCAAACCGAAATGTATTATAAGCAGGCACTAAGTATATTAAGGGGCCATACCCCCAAACCGGAATTACTGATTTCTGTAATAAACAACCTTGCCGATTTTTATGAAACAGGAAATCGTTACAACGATGCCCTTTCGCTTAACCAGGAAAACGATAGCCTGATCAAATCACTGAAAGGGACTACGACGATAATTTATATTACAAATGCATATAATCTGGCCCGGTCATATTTTCATACGAATCAATTTTCCGTGGCAGAGTCACAATGCCAGAAGGTGTACAAACTTTTGAAAAAAGTAGTTGAACAAAATAACCCCAATTATATTGTTGGCCTGAACAATCTGGCAGATTTGTATGTAAAAATGAAGAACTATTCTCAGGCCGAATCCCTCTATGCAGAAGTACTGCAAATACGAAAAGAAGCCCTGGGTGAGAATGATGAAAATTATATTACTGCTCTTTCAAACCTGGCAAGAGTTTATTTAGGCGCTACCAACTATAAAAAAGCCGAACCTGTACTTCTGCAACTGGCTGACATCGCCAAAACCAAGGCAGGTATTTCATCCATTTATTACGCAAATAAACTGATGGACCTGGGCAATCTTTGCTACAATATCCTGCGCTATAAAGAAGCTGAAAAATACTATTTACAAGTGGCAGATATTAAAAAGGGAATTTCTGGGGATACTACTAGTGATTATACTTCCGTCGCCGGTTCATTGGGATATCTTTATCAAAAAATGGGTTTAGTTGACAAGGCAGAGAGGTGGTACAATATTAAGCTGTCAATCAGAAAAAAGAAATATGGTGAGAAAAATGAATTCTATTTATCGGATTTAAATAGTCTGGCAGACTTGTATAAAAGTAATAAAGAGATGGCCAAAGCTGATTCGATGTATAATCATTTGAAAAATGAATATCGATCAATTTATGGTGATAGTTCAAAACAATACTCCCGGGCTCTGCAAAATCTTGCCATTTTTTATGATAGCTGGGAAAAATTTGCACTGGCAGAACCATTGTATTTACAGGTGATAAAAATTGATAACAAATTATATGGAAGTAATCATGAAAACAGTATAAATAATTTGATATGGTTAGCCGATTCTTACAGGGAGGCATCCCGATATGATAAAGTTGATTCAGTTAACAATATTGTACTGGAGGCTATTCTGAAAAAAAACGGAACCTACCATCTGGAAACGGCAAAAGAATTTGACCGGCAGGCATTATGGGCGGCAGAGATGGGGATGTACACCAAAGCAGTTCAATATAATATCAAATCAGCCGCCATTATTGAAAATATGTTGGGAACAAACAACCTGCATTATATTAACTCCCTTTTGGAACTTGGCAAACAGTATGTGTTTATTGAAAACTTCAATATGGGGGAGCTTACCTATTTGAATGCAGCGAACATTGTAAAAAATGTTTATGGAGAGGATCATCTTGAATACGCAAAGCCCCTGGAGAAACTGGCAGATATTTACCAACGGATAGGGCAGAATACAAAAGCGGAAACATTTTTTTTGCGAAGTCTTGAGCTTAAAAAGAAATTTTTAGGCCCTGCTCATCCTGAAACCGCAGACGCCTGGACAAACCTGGCAGAATTCTATATGAACATCAGTAAATATTCAGCGGCACGGGAGAGTTTAAGTACGGCAATGAAAATCGCAAATGAAACGATTGGAAAAGAATCTGGCAAATATGGAAGTTTATTAAGGACCATGGGAGCAATTCTTGTTAAGGAAGAAAAATACAAAGAAGCGGAGCCCTATTTATTGGATGCCGTTAAACAGGTAGAGAAATCAGGAGAAAGGGCCTGGTATGCACTCACTTTATCAGTATTAGCCGAGGTATATGAAAATCTTTCTGAATTTTCTCAAGCCCGGCTCTATTACGAAAAATCAGCTGCAGTTTGGGAAGCTACTTATGGGAAAAATCATGTTGCTTACGCTATAGCCTGTCAAACCCTTGGCGAATACTTTGTGGCCCGGAAAGAAAATACCGAGGCGGAAAAGTATTTATTGCAAAGCCTTACTTCGTATGAAAATACAGTAGGCGCTGATAATCGATCAGTCAGTTCTGTTTTAAAAAAACTCGCCAATTTTTACCAGGAAAGGCAATTAGAAGAAAAGGCATTGCCCCTTTTAAGAAGGTCCAAAAGCATTGAAATTAAAAACATGATGACTTTATTTACTAACCTCTCTGAAAAAGAAAAAGGGAACTACCTGACGGAAAAAGTGAGCCTGAACAATACAATGAATAGCTTTCTTTATTATTATCCATTGGCAGATAAAGAATTTATTGCGGGGAACTATGATTTACAGTTGTTGTTTAAATCTATGATCCTAAGTGGGACAAAAAACATGATTTCCTCACTCCGGGAAAGCACAGATACCTTACTAAGAAAAATATTTGAACAGTGGCAATTGAACAAGACCATTCTGGCGAAGCAGTATGCTTTACAGATGATACAAAGAAGATCAGACCTTGCTTCGATTGAAGATCAAACGGAAAGCCTGGAAAAAGAATTATCACTTAAATCATCTTCATTTGAAAACCAGCAACAATCGTTTCAAACAAAAACAACTGATGTAGTAAAACATTTAGCCAGAGATGAATCCGCCATTGAATTTGTAAGGTTTAAATTAGTAAAAAACGACCGGTCAGACAGTATCTTTTATGCTGCCTACATCCTTACCACGAAAGATTCAGCTCCGGTATTCGTCCCCCTCTGCGAAGAAAAACAATTACAAAAACTATTTGATAGCGCAGGAACAACAGCAACAGCCATGGTAAGCAAATTTTATCGTGGCCTTGAAGTAAAAAATAAAAATACTGCCGGCGCATTGGGTACAGAATTATACAAACTGATCTGGCAACCATTAGAGCCTTACCTAAAAGGAGTAAAAAAAGTAAGCTATTCACCGGCTGGTAAATTATACAGCATCGCTTTTCATGCCTTACCAATTGATAGCGCAACGGTGCTAATGGATAAATATCAACTACAACAATATACCAGTACAAGACAAGTGGTATTAAGAGAACAGGGAAAGAAAAATATCATACCACAGAATATTACGTTATTTGGCGATGCCAGCTTTACGTTAGACAGCTTGCAAATAGTAAAAGGCAAAACAAAAATGGAGAACGTATCAACAAGTATTTACACCCCACAAAACAGGGGAACAATAGGCGGTACCTGGAGCAGTCTGCCCGGAACGGCACAAGAAGTAAAAACGATTCAACAATTATTTGATAAGAATAAAATTTCTACCAACTCATTTGTTCAAACAACCGCCTCCGAAGAAAATCTGAAAGCACTCAGTGGCAACTCACCACAAATACTCCATATTGCCACTCACGGTTTCTTTTTGCCCGAACCAGATAAAAAAAGAAAGGAAAACAATCTTAGCAACGAAAATACTTACACATTAGCTGACGATCCTTTATTAAGAAGCGGCTTAATATTATCTGGCGGCAATTATGCCTGGAGCGGCAAAACACCGATTGAAGGAGTAGAAGATGGTATTGCAACAGCCTACGAAATATCGCAACTGAATTTGAGCAATACCGAACTGGTTGTGCTTAGTGCCTGCGAAACAGCACTCGGTGATGTGAAAGGAAGTGAAGGAGTATTTGGTTTGCAAAGAGCCTTTAAAATGGCAGGGGTAAAGAAAATGATCGTCAGCCTTTGGCAGGTACCCGATAAAGAAACAGCCGAACTAATGACCAGCTTTTATTCTAACTGGATGAAAGGAAAAACAATTAACGATGCATTTGCACAGGCCCAGGCTGATATGCGTAAGAAGTATTCTCCCTTTTATTGGGCAGCATTTGTGTTGGTGGAATAAATGAATCCATGGGATATTTCTTATATTTAAGTACAACCTTTCTTTCCGGCAATGAAAAGTTTTTGCATAAAATGTTTTTTGTTTTTTCTTCCATTTGCCGGGGAATCGCAAACATTGCTTGATCTTAATAAGAAATTTGTAGAATTTTTTCAGCAAGGAAAATATGAAGAAGCAATTCCTTACGCAGAAAGAGCATTTGCCATGGCTAAAAGCGAATTGAGTACTGATCATCCCGATTATTCTACTAATCTTGAAAACTTGGGCTGGGTTTATTTAACTGCAGGATATTATCCTAAAGCAGTGCCTGCTTACACAGAACTAATTACAATCAAAGAAAATTTATTAGGTAAGGAACATCCTGATTATGCTACCATGCTAAACAACCTGGCTATTCTTTATTATTATATGGGTGAATATCTAAAAGCCGAACCATACTATTTAGAATCACTACAAATAAGAAAAAAAGTGCTGGGAGAAGAGCATCCTGATTATGCTACCAGCCTGGATAACCTTGGCGCATTATACGTAGCAGTAGATGAGCATGAAAAAGCTGAGCCTCTTTACAGGCAAGCCATGGAGATTAGAAAAAAGGTACTGGGAGAAACAGATAATGATTATGTTACCAGCCTGAATAATCTTGCTTCCTTGTATTTGTCGAATGAAAATTATGCTAAATCTGAACCGTTGTATTTACAGGCAGCTTCTATTCGAAAGAAAACAAAGGGAGAAGGCAGTATTGAATTTGCCAACAGTATAAATAATCTTGGAGCATTGTATCTCGCAATAGGTCAATTCGATAAAGCGGAAGCAGCATTTTTGGTATCAAAAGAAATCAGGGAAAATGTATTAGGGCAAAACCATCCTTCTTATTTAATCAGCATCAACAACCTTTCTCAGCTATTTGCTTCCACTGGTCAATATGAAAAAGCTATTTCTTTTTGTCAGCAAACTATTGTAATCCGAAAAAAAGTGCTGGGAGAAAACCATCCCGACTATGCCACCAGTCTAAACAATCTAGGTGTGTTGTATGCAGATCTTGGTGATTATAAAAAGGGTGAACCTTATTGTACTGAAGCTGCTGATATTAGAAAGAAAATATTGGGTATCAATCATACGGATTATGCTACTTCACTTAATAACCTCGGAATGATATATAAAGGGATGGGACAATACAAAAAGGCCGAGACGTTTTACATACAAGCCAAGGAAATCTATAAAAAAATGCAGGGTCAATATAGTTCTGCATATGCTACAAGTCTGAATAATCTTGCTGTGTTGTATTTAGCGGTGGAAGAATATCCTAAAGCAGAGCCATCTGCAATTGCGGGGAGCAGCATCGCTTTAAATAATCTTATCCAAATATTTCCAACGCTTTCTGAAAAGGAAAAAGGAAATTATTTGGCTAACAAATCGGCAATTACAGAAATTAATAATAACCTGATGTATAGTTATCATAAAGCCTCCTCAGCTTTACGGGTAAATAATTTTAATCTTCAATTGGTACTAAAATCGCTGGCTCTTTCCGATACAAAAAATATGATTGCTACTGTTCGCAACAGTAAAGACAGTGCGGTAATACAAATGCTCTACCAATGGATGGCAGCAAAGAATTTTCTTGCAAAACAATACTCCCTGCCAGTGGATAAAAGGGAATTAAATTTAGAGGAGTTGGAAGGAAGAAAAGAAAAAGTAGAGAAAGATCTTAGTCGTATGTCAGCCAGCTTTCGTCAGCAACAATTAGGAGAACGAATTTCAATTACTGAAGTACAAAAGAATTTACAGAAAGATGAAGTGGCAATAGAATTTGTGAACTTCAATTTGTATAGTAAAGGTTGGACCGATAGTGTGTACTATGCGGCATATATTCTTAGAAAGAATGAAGCAGAACCGTTATTTGTTCCTTTGTTTGAAGAAAGACAATTGCTGCATTTATTTAAGAATGCAGGAACAACGGCTACCGAAATGGTGAATAGTTTTTACCGGGGATTCAAGGTAGATAATAATACTAGCACCATTTTAGGCAAAGAACTTTATCAATTAGTATGGCAGCCATTAGAACCCCATTTAAAAGAGGCGAAAAAAATTTCTTACTCACCAGCAGGTAAATTATATAGCATTGCTTTTCATGCATTGCCGGTTGATAGTAATACAGTGTTGATAGAGAAATATCAATTGCAGCAATATACCAGTATACGACACGTAGCACTAAGGGAAAATGAAAAGAAAAATAGCCAACTACAAAATATTGTATTGTTTGGCGATGCCAGTTTTAGTATGGATAGTGCATCACTGTCACAAAAGAGAGTAGGCAATGAAAATAATAGTACAAATATTTATACTGTTCAGAACAGAGGAATAAGAGGAGGCGTCTGGAGCAAACTTCCCGGTACGGCGCAAGAGGTAAAGGCCATACAATCACTATTTACAAAAAATAAAAAAAGTACAAAGCTTTTTACAGAATTTACTGCATCAGAAGAAAATCTAAAAGTATTAAGCGGCAACTCGCCACAAATTTTACATATAGCTACGCATGGTTTCTTTTTACCAGAAATTGAAAAAAAGAAAAAAGAGAACTCGGTGGCAAACAATGAAAACGCATACACTCTAGCCGGGGATCCCTTGCTGCGAAGTGGATTAATATTGGCCGGCGGCAATTATGCCTGGAGTGGTAAAACACCAATACAAGGAGTAGAAGATGGGATTGCAACAGCTTATGAAATCTCTCAGTTAGATTTAAGTAACACAGAACTGGTTGTACTCAGTGCCTGCGAAACAGCACTCGGTGATGTAAAAGGAAGTGAAGGTGTATTTGGTTTGCAGCGAGCCTTTAAAATGGCCGGCGTAAAAAAAATGATCGTAAGCCTTTGGCAAGTGCCGGATAAAGAAACAGCTGAACTAATGACCAGCTTTTATTCTTACTGGATAAAAGGAAAAACAATCATCAATGCATTTGCACAAGCTCAGGCTGATATGCGAAAAAAATACTCTCCATTTTATTGGGCGGCATTTGTACTTGTGGAATAATTTATAATCTGTATCTCATAAGTAAACTAAGCTTATGTCAAATATTGATAGTACAAACAATAACGTCTCGCTATTCTCCCGAAAAAAAACAGGTGTAGCAAGAATGGTAAAACACAACCTGAAAATTGACATGACTCCCATGGTTGATCTGGGGTTTCTGCTCATTTCATTTTTTGTCATCACTACAGAATTAAGCAAACCAACTGCTATGCAGTTAAACATGCCGAAGGATGGAACTGGCTCAGAACTTGGCAAATCCAATGCATTAACCATACTACTGCATAAGAACAATACTATCTATTATTATCATGGCGATTGGAAAAATGCCATCGAAGAAGGGGGGATTATTCAAACTAATTTTTCCGGTAAAGACGGCTTGCGAAAAGTTATTATGGAAAAGCAAAATTCTTTGGATAGAAACAGCAAAATGAAAGAAGGGAGAAACGGATTAATGATGTTAATTAAATCCGCCGAAGAAGCGTCTTATAAAAATATAGTTGATGTGTTAGATGAAGCAACAATTAGTACAGTTAAAAAATATGCTGTTATAAAAATATCGGAAGAAGAAAAGGAATGGCTAAAGAAACAATAGCTTATTGTTTCCAGAACATATCGATTCTACTTTTTACATTTTCCCGAATGTTCATATAATACAGGTTAATATCTCCCACATGATAGTTGCGGGTTAAGTAAAAAAAGCTACCGGGAAATTTGGGTCTATTTACATACAACAAGCCGTTACTTATTTGTGCATCGGTAGTATTTGTAAATAGTTTATTGAATTTGATCAATATACTTCCCCTGTTTAAAGATCTTGGAGCATAGGTTGTATTGGTTGTCCAGGTAAGTGGATTTGTAACAAATGAATTTCCATAGCCAAAAGAATTATTCGGGCTTGAATTTTCTGTTTTCATGTACGAAGGCAAATAACCCTTTCTAAAAGTACGCCAGCTACAGAGGCATCCAGTTTGCAAAGAGTCTTCACACATTTTTAAACTGGTAAAATATTCCTTTGGAACAGGCCACCCGATAATATATGCAACAACCAATTTGTTTTGTAGTGGTGTATCTTCAAAAAATTCTTTTAATAATCTTTCTGCCAACAAACTTCCCTGGCTATGTGATGCAATGATAATGGGTCGGCTGCCATTCCAGGTTTTCAAATAAAATTCAAAGGCAAGCTTTACGTCTTCATAGGCCAACTCAAAAGCGGCAGCAGCTTTTTCTTTATCCTTCGAAAAAAAATTACTGATATGAGCTTGCCTGTATCGTGGAGCAAAAACTCTGCATTGCTGATTAAAAACACTGGCCTGGTATAGTATAGATGAGTAATCAGTCTTTGCATTGATATAATCATCATCAATTAACGCATTATTATTTCCTTTTCTTTTTTTCTTTGTATACGAAGTGGGATACAAAAAGAAAACATCAACTAATGAATCTTTGATTTCATGTTGTAACGGTTTGGGCACACTATCAGAAGGGTCCCATTTCCAGGGATGGGACGCCCAATAGTTTAAATGGCTATAATCTGGCCGGCCATCATTGCTTTTAAATTGGTACTTGCTTCGATAGGCCTGGTATTTATCTGAACAAGAGTAAAATGTGATGAATAATAGTAAAAAGGGGGAGAAAAATTTCTTCATGTAGAATCCTAAGCTGTAAAAATCGGTAAAATTTTCTCCCCGCCCTAAACGGTTTTTAGCTCGGCCACACAGATATTTTGCCATTCGTGTAAGGATGTAAAATATTCTTTATCAGCTAATAACATCTTAAATAATTGATAGCATGTACTTTACACATCGAAGTCACCCACATTTACTAACTATTACCTAAAAATATTTAGTACTTTGTGTTGCATAGTACCAAATATCACCTTATCTTTGAGTCATATTAGTAAAACGAAGGGCTATGAATATTGAAAATACACAGAGTCAGATGCGGAAAGGGATACTGGAATTTTGTATTCTTTCCATCATCCGCCGGGGTGAAGCTTATCCGAGTGATATAGTAGAAGAGATGAGGGCTGCTAATCTTCAAATATTGGAAGGAACTTTATACCCGCTGCTAACCCGGCTCAAGAATGCAGAAATGCTAACCTATCGTTGGGTAGAAAGCAACTCCGGCCCGCCCCGCAAATATTTTATGCTAACCGAAAAAGGAGAAAGCTTTTACAAGGAACTTGAACAAACCTGGAACGAGTTATCAAACGGAGTAAATGCTTTAACCAGTAAAAAGGCTGGCGAACCACTAAGTGAATAACCAACATAAACCTACTTCAACCAAAATAATATACAATGAAAAAGATCATCAACATAAACTTAAGTGGCCGGGTAATACCGATTGAAGATTCTGCTTATGAAAAGCTGCAAAGCTATATTGAAAGTTTACGGCGGTACTTTGCTAATGAAGATGGCAGAGATGAAATTATCAATGATATTGAAAGCCGTATTGCAGAATTGATGAGTGATAAAGTTCGTAAAGGCACTGATGCTATTGTGGATGCAGATGTGGAAGAGATTATCAGCTCTATGGGAAGAGTAGAAGATTTTGAAGCGGCAGATAAGGAAACTGCTTCAACAGAATCTGCACAAGCAACAACTGCTTCTTCATCTCAACAAGCCAATAGCAGTTATACTAATACTGGTACAAGTGCTGGCACAAAAAGAGAAAGAGGAAGATTATACCGTGACACAAGCGATAAATTTATTGGTGGTGTATGTAGTGGTATTGCAGCGTATATGAATGTAGACCCAGCTATTGTAAGAATATTATTTGCCATCATCACTTTCGGTGGGTTTGGTTTAGGATTTTTAGCCTATATAGTATTATGGGTAGTGTTGCCTCCAAAAGACCTGGAAGGGTTTGTAGGCAAAAGACTCTATAGAAACCCTGATGATAAAGTAATAGCTGGTGTGGCCGGTGGTTTGGCTGCTTATTTTGGTAAAAGCGTTAATACAATTCGCCTGATCTTTGCTGCTCCTCTTTTATTAAACATATTTATCAGGATTATTGGAAGCATTACCTGGGATAATGATTTTGACTGGGCGTTGAACTTAGGGTTTGGCTCACTCACTGGTACATTCATTCTTATTTATGTGGTATTGTGGATAGTGCTACCGGAAGCAAACAGTGATTATGAAAAAATGGAAATGCGGGGCGAAAAAGTAGATGTTAACAGAATTCGTCAAAATGTAAAAGAGGGGATGGATAGCATGAAAGACCGTATGAAAGGATGGACAGAAGAAGTAAAAGAGTCGGCACAAAATTTCAGTAACAAGGCAAAAGAGTTTTCTAATACAAGAGGAAAGGCTTTTGCGGCAGAAGTGAATGAAACGGTACGCAGAAGGAATGGGGGAATCGGCCATGCAATAGGAGTAATATTTAAAGCGTTCTTTCTTTTTATCGCTGGTACAATCGCCGTTGCTTTATTTATATCACTGATTGCTTTGTTATTTGGCGGGGTTACATGGTGGCCGGTTAATAATTTTTTATGGACCAGTAAGTGGCAGCAGATATATGCCTGGGGTACGTTGATCTTCTTTTTAATAGTACCATTAATTGGTTTTATCATCTGGGTGTTCCGTCGTATCACCAGAACAAAATCCCGTAACAATTATTTAGGCTGGACATTTGGTGCCTTATGGACTGTTGGTTGGGTAGCAGCAATTTTATTAGCATCCAGTGTTACCAAAGATTTCCGTGAATATGAGCATACGGATACTCCAATTACAATTACTCAACCTGCAAAGGGTAAAATGATTGTAGCGGTGTCTGCGCCGGAGCTAGAATACACAGGTCGCTTTGGCTGGATGAATGATGGTGGTAGCACCGGATGGGATTTATCATCAGACACTTTGAAATTTCATGTAACCATGAAGCGATACAGTTTTGGCAGATCAGAAACAATAGCATTGGACAGGGCCGAAAAAATTAAATACACCGTTACTTCAAGAGATAGTGTGCTGGATCTGGGAAATGGATATGTTATTGATAAAGACAGCAAATTTCGTGGGCAGCATGTGGAAATAGAAATACAAATTCCGATTGGTAAAAAAATAAAATTTGATGAGTCTGTAAACGATAAATTAAACCCGGTTAATGTAAGAGTAGAAAGAGGCCGTAGGAGAAACAGGGTTGTTAACTTTGATATTGAAAGTGATTACAGGTCGAATCGCTATCGCTCAGGTGTTGACTATATAATGGATATGAATGGCCGCCTGAAAGATGAAAATGGAACTGAGGTAAAAGAAGAGGTTGTACCGGATAGTAATTATCGTTATCCTGGTAATAATACCACACCTGTGAAAGTGGAAAAAAGTGATATTGAAAAGCAAATTGAAATAGAAAAAAAGAAAAGAGAGGAAAGCGATAAAAAAATAAAGGACCTCGAAGAAGCGCAGAAAAAAACGCAAACCAGTATTAAGAAAACAATCAACAAGGCAAATAACCAAGAAAAAGCATTTGCAAGTGGTCCGTTGCCAGCTTCTTCATTAGTTCAATGGTTTTAAAAAATAGTGATGAAGAAAAATAAATTAGCCTCGCTGGTACTTTTGTTATTAATACTTTCTGCTTTTACAGGAAAGAAGAATAATACAAGCCCATCTGATGAAAAGGACGAATTGTACAAAGAGATTGCATATATGGATAGTGTAATGTTTGCTGCCTTTAATGCACACGACCTGGAAAAAACAAAAACATTGTTTTCAGAAGACCTGGAGTTCTATCATGATAAGGGCGGCCTTGCTGACTATAAACAAACCATGGAGAATTTTAAAAAACTATTTGATAATAACAAAACAACCGGTCTTAGAAGAGATTTAGTAAAAGGTAGTCTTGAAGTGTATCCGATTAAAGATTATGGAGCTGTTGAAATTTGTTCTCATACATTTTGTCATATTGAAAATGGAAAAAATGATTGCGGCACTTTTAAGAATATGATGATCTGGCAAAA
>LNFJ01000034.1 GCA_001464625.1 Bacteroidia bacterium Ga0077558
ACCAATTCGGGTAAAGTTTTTTGCCATTTTATCCCAACGGGCAAACATCGATGATTTACGTACTTCAAAAATTCTTCCCATGATAGATTTTATTTTTTGTAGCCAGTTTACTTGCCAGAATTTTATGGGGCAAGCTTCAGTTCCCTGATCGTCTTCGTTGCGTCGCACTCTTGTACGTTCTGTCCGCTACTCAACAATTCCAGCCGGGTTGCAAATCTAAGGCAATAGGCGGAAATGAAAAACCGCCTCGCTTTAAACGAGGCGGTTTTTCATTATTTTAAATAAATCAATTATTTATCTTCTGGTCTGCCAAGCTTGCTTGCATAAAGTGCAGCATGTACAACAGCAAAACCTATAGAAATATAGAACAATGTTCTATCGGCATCCCATCCAACAGAATTCTGATGCAGATAGCCAACAATTGCTAGCAATGCTGCTAATACAATTCCAGTAATGCGAGCCATCTTCATTCCTTTCCGATTGTCTGTTCCGTTACCCAAATGGCTGTTTTTAGCACCATATACAAGGTATATATCAAGACCAATCAACATCCACAGCAACAAACGGATCCAGGTATCCATCGGCAGGAATATCATCATGAATAAACAAGTAGCTACTCCCAAAAGTGGAACTAATGGAACCATCGGTGTTTTAAATGCTCTTGGTAGTTCAGGCATTTTTTTACGCATTACCAATACACCAATACAAACAAGGATGAATGCAAACAATGTTCCGATACTTGTCATTTCGCCTACTACATCTGCAGGAATAAATGCTGCAAATAAGCTTACAAAAAGCATAAAGAACATATTGTTTTTTGCTGGGGTCCGTGTCTTAGGATTTACAGTGGAGAAGATTTTTGGAATAAGACCATCTTTACTCATACTAAAGAATACACGACTTTGTCCCATCAACATTACCAATATTACCGAGGCATAACCAAATAAGATGGCTACTACAATGGCCCGGTTCAACCAGGGGTAATCCGGTTTGATAACACCTGCTGCATCGGGAGTGCCCATGTTTTCAATCGCTACTGCAACGGGTGCAATACCATCTTTACCGGCAAATGTGGTATAGCTGGTAACACCAGTCATTACATGGGCAAATAAGATGTAAAGAATTGTACAAATTAATAACGAACCTAAAATACCGATCGGCATATCTTTTTTAGGATTCTTAGCCTCTTGTGCGGCTGTACTCACCGCATCGAATCCGATATAAGCAAAGAATACAATGGCAGCGGCCCGAATAATACCACTAAAACCAAAGTCGCCAAATTTTCCTGTATTATCAGGAATGTATGGAGTGTAATTGTCGTTATTAATATACTGCCAGCCTAATACAATGAAAATAAGAACTACTGCAATTTTTACCACAACAATTATTGCGTTTACCATTGCACTTTCCTTAGTACCTCTGATTAATAGTAAGCTCATTAATACAATGATAAAGACAGCAGGAAGATTGATAATACCGCCACTCCATGGGCCAGCAGTAAGTTCTACCGGCAATGTAATACCAAAGCCGTCCAAAAACTTAATGAGGTAACGGCTCCAGCTAATACCAACTGTTGCTGCACCTACCGCATATTCAAGTACCAGATCCCAACCAATGATCCATGCCATGAACTCACCCATTGTAGCATAAGAGTATGTATAGGCACTACCGGCCACAGGAATCATTGAAGCAAACTCTGCATAACACAAGCCTGCAAACAAACAACCTAAGCCAGCTACTATAAATGAAATGGTAATAGCGGGCCCGGCATGATTAGCAGCGGCCATTCCGGTAATAGAAAATAGACCTGCACCAATAATGGCACCTATACCCAATGCAATCAAACCTCTTGAACCTAAGGTTTTCTTTAATGTGTGTTCGCCTGTTTCAGCGGCTTCATTCATTAAAGCGTCCATGGGTTTTCTAACAAATAAACTCATAAGTTGATTTTTAAATGTGTGACTAAGTTAAGGATACAAACTGATTTTATGATTTTGCTGTTTTCTGCGACGCAACCGCAATATAATATATTGGAATACCTATTAAAACGATTATTAATCCAGGCCAGGTAAACGCAGGTTTGTATATAATTAATAATACGCAAAACGAAATTGCCATCAATATATAAATAGCAGGTAAAATAGGATAGCCAAATGCTTTGTACGGTCTTTCTATATCGGGCCTTTTTTTCCGCAGTAAAAAAATGCCAATGATTGTAAGTGCATAAAACATCACTACTACAAAGGAGATCATATCTAACAAATCGCCATATTTACCACTAAGACATAATAGCGAAGCGACGATACATTGTATCCACAAAGCAAATTCCGGCACATTATGTTTATTTAAATCGCCAGCTTTTTTGAAGAACAATCCATCTTTCGCCATTGTATTATATACTCTTGCACCTGCTAAAATCAATCCATTGTTGCAACCAAAAGTAGAGATCATGATCATCACTGCAATTACATACGTTCCTATATCTCCAAAAATGACATTGCTTGCAGATACAGCAACCCTGTCTTGCGGGGCAGAGGCAATTTCATTTAACGGTAATACGTTCAGGTACATCAAATTGGCAGCCACATAAATTACCGTAACGATCATAGTACCCAGGAACAAGCTCAATCCTATATTACGTTTGGGATTTTTTACTTCACCTGCTATAAATGTTACATTGTTCCATGCATCGCTACTAAAAATGGACCCCACCATAGAAGCGGCAATAGCTCCGAGAATTGCACTAGTTGCTACACCACCTACAATATTTCCTTCAGCATTCCGTGTTTGCATATTCCATGGGTCGCTCCAATTGGCATCCCATACACCGGCACTTTTAGCTATCAAGAATCCAAAAACAATTAATCCAAAAAGCGATAATAGTTTTACAACCGTAAAAGATGTTTGGATCATCTTTCCACCTTTTACACCTTTGGTATTTATATATGTAAGAAAAATAATAAGTACAATGGAAACAAGTTGCCCCGCATTAATTTTAATAAAGCCTAGATCAGCCAGAATATTTTCCGGACCTAGACTGGGAACTATATAAGCCAAAAATTTACTGAATGCAACACCTACGGCAGCGATCGTTGCAGTTTGAATTACAGCGAAAAAACTCCATCCGTATAAAAATCCGGCAAGTGGGTTAAAGGCTTCCTTCAAGTAAACATATTGACCACCTGCTTTTGGGTACATGGAGCTTAATTCTCCATAGCTTAACGCTGCCGTCAACGTCATAAACCCGGTGATCAGCCAAACGGCTATCAACCATCCGGCACTGCCTACGTTTCTTGTAATATCTGCACTTACAATAAAAATACCCGAGCCGATCATAGAACCTGCCACTATCATTGTCCCATCAAATAAGCCCAATGTTGGTTTAAAACCAGTTTGTTGTTCAGCCATAGCGTTAGTTTAGTAGAGGAGGAAGGATAAGCGGACGGGAAAATACATATTTCTGCTAAAAGCAATGAAAAAGAATTATCAACGGTTTGTTCCTGAACAGATTTCAGGGATTGGCCGTAAACCTTTAGTTTTGAAACCTTAGTAATGCTAATATGAATCAACGAAAAGCCGGATTGCTCGCCCTAGCACTTTTTACTGTAGTTGCTTTGCTTCATGTTTTAGATGGACAGGGCTGGGCTTCCTTCTCTGCACAAACATTAATGACTGTTCGCTGGATTTTTGTAGCCAGCCTTGTGGTGTTTGCTATTTATAAAAGATCACTGACCACCTGGATATTGGTGGCAATGGCCATCGGTGTAGAGATAGGTATCGACTTTCCCAAAGGCTCGCAGGACTTAAAATTTCTTAGCACCATTTTCCTTCGCTTAGTAAAAACAATTGTAGCACCATTATTATTTGCAACATTGGTGGTAGGGATTGCCAGTCATGCCAACTTGAAGCAAGTAGGAAGAATGGGGTGGAAATCGTTGTTATATTTTGAAGTAGTTACAACTATTGCATTGGTGATAGGTATTGTAGCTATTAACGTTACTGGTGCAGGTAAGGGAATTACGGTGCCGCAGGAATTATTGAAAGAACTACCTGCCTCATCTGAAAAACAATTACAAGCCAAAGTAATTAAAATTTTAGATAGCGCCGGTGTAGATGTTCCGGAAGGATTGATCAATAAATTACCGGATGCGCCGGGTAAAGGATGGCAAGATCATATCATTGATATTTTCCCTGAGAATATTATTAAATCTGTTTACGAAGGCAATGTGTTGCCGATTGTTTTCTTCAGTGTAATATTTGGAATTGCATTGGCTTTGCTCAATGAACATAAGAAAAAGCCAATGCTGGACTTTGCTGAAAGCCTTGCAGAGACGATGTTCAAATTCACGAACATCATTATGTATTTTGCTCCTTTTGGAGTAGGCGCAGCCATTGCTGTTACTGTTGGGCATCTGGGAGTTGATATTTTAAAGAACCTCGCCTTATTACTTATTACATTATATGTGGCACTTATAGCATTTATTTTAGTAGTGCTGCTACCGGTTGCAATATGGGTTGCAAAAATTCCGATAAGAAAATTTATACAAGCTATCCGTGAGCCAGTGTCTATCGCATTTGCCACTACGAGTTCTGATTCGGCGTTGCCAAAAGCATTGGAGAACATGGAGAAATTTGGTGTGCCTAGAAAGATCGTTTCATTTGTAATTCCTACTGGCTATACTTTTAATTTGGATGGAACCACGTTATATTTATCATTGGCATCTGTGTTTGTAGCACAGGCAGCAGGTATTGACCTTTCATTTGGCGAACAGTTAATGATCGGCCTTACATTAATGCTTACCAGCAAAGGGGTAGCCGCAGTGCCAAGAGCATCATTAGTAATATTAATTGCAACGGCAGCAACTTTTCATTTTCCACTTTGGCCAATTATGGCAATTTATGGTATAGATGAGTTAATGGATATGGCAAGAACATCGGTAAATGTAATTGGCAATACTTTAGCCAGTTGTGTAATTGCCCGCTGGGAAGGCGAATTTGATGATGAGAAAGCATTGGCATTTACGGAGGCAAAAGCAGATGCAATTATTGATTAATTAAAAGAACATTTTACATGGAGTTGATTTATTTGTTAGATAGTTTTCATTGGACCAATTTATTGCAGCCGCAATGGTATGTAGAAAATGGCGGGCTATGGCTTTTGTTATTTGTGGTATTTGCCGAAACAGGTTTGTTTGTGGGTTTTTTTCTACCTGGCGATTCGTTGTTGTTTGTTACAGGAATATTTGCGCATGAGATAACAACCAAAGGAGGAGAAGTAAAACCAGGTCTCGGTTACCAGGTGTTACAGCATTTTGGTTTTAACTATCCCTATTCCTATTGGTTCGATTTATTATTATTGGTAGGATTAATTTCTCTTTGCGGTATTGCCGGCAATGCGGTAGGTTATTGGACCGGAAGAAAAATTGGTCCGGCTATGTACAACTGGAAAGATCGATTTTTATTTAAGAAAAAATATTTGCATCAGGCGCATGATTTTTATGAAAAGCATGGTGGCCTTGCCGTAATTGGTGCAAGGTTTCTTCCCTTCATCCGCACATTTGCACCTATTGTGGCGGGCATTGTAAGAATGGATAGAAAGAAATTCTTCTTTTTTAATGTAGTAGGCTGCCTTGCCTGGGTATCATCTATGGTGCTCGGAGGTTTCTTTTTACAGAAATGGATATACAGCCAATTTGGATTTGATTTAAAAGAGCATTTAGAAATAATTGTATTGGCAATTGTGTTAGTAACTACTGCGCCTGTAATTATCAAAATGATAACCGGTAAAAAGAAAAAAATTACTACGCCTACTGATTCCACTCAACAATAGTGTATGACTAAAAAGCAATACGGTATTTTATCGATCCCTGTTATTGTTGCCGCTCTCGGCTATTTTGTTGACATATATGATTTGTTGTTGTTTGGTATTATTCGTTTACCTAGTCTACGGTCATTTGGACTTTCTGAAGAAGAAGTATTAACACAAGGAGAAACTATTCTTACCTGGCAAATGTGGGGTTTATTGATTGGTGGAATCATTGCTGGAATTATAGGAGATAGGAAAGGTCGCCTTAGTGTTTTATTTGGTTCTATCATTTTATATTCATTAGCCAATATTGCCAACGGATTTGTAGAAACAGTAGAGCAATATAAATGGATACGATTTATAGCCGGGATAGGACTTGCTGGTGAGCTTGGTGCAGGAATCACATTAGTTTCAGAAATAATTTCAAAAGAAAAAAGAGGTATTGCTACATCAATGGTAGCTGGTATTGGGCTAACCGGTGCTGTTGTGGCATTTATAATGAAGGAAAATTTTCATTGGAGAACTTGTTATTTTATTGGTGGTGGGTTGGGAATGCTATTACTTGTTTTACGGGTTTCTGTTTTTGAATCAGGAATGTTTAATGAAGTAAAGAAACAAGATGTGAAGCGGGGCAACTTCTTTATGCTATTCAATAATGCAGATAGGTTTAAAAGGTATATCTGTGGAATATTAATTGGATTACCAACCTGGTTTGTAATAGGAGTATTAGTTACTTTTTCCAGCGAGTTTGCAAAGCATTTTGGTATTACAGAAAAGGTCGATCCGGGCAAAGCGATCATGTATGCATATGCTGCAATTTCTATTGGCGATATTCTTATAGGGTTTGTAAGCCAATGGTTAAAAAGCAGAAAGAAAGCTTTGTTTATTTTTTATGCTATCACTATTCTGTTTATGATTCTGTTTTTCACAGTACAGTGGAACGGATCTGCAGCAAAAATGTATTGGATATGCGCCGGCCTTGGATTTGGTACCGGATTTTGGGCCATATTTGTAACAATGGGAGCAGAGCAGTTTGGAACAAACCTTCGGGCAACTGCTGCTACTACAACACCTAATATGGTCCGAGGAATGTTGGCGATACTTATTCTCCCACTTTTTAAATGGATACGAGAAATAGATGGTGTTGGGTATGTGAATGGTGGAATTTACACTGCCATTATTATTATGATTATTACCATTGTTGCTGCATTGCTTACAAAGGAAACTTTTAATAAAGACCTGAATTTTGTAGAAAAATAATCGTGGCCAAATTTCTCATCATACGTTTTTCTTCCATCGGTGATATTGTACTCACTACTCCCGTTATCCGTTGCCTAAAGCAGCAGGTTGCTGATGCAGAAGTTCATTTTTTAGTAAAAGATAAATTTCGTTCTGTAGTTGAACATAACCCCTACATTGATAAGCTGCATGTATTAGCACACAGTTGGGAATTGATGATAGAAGAATTGAAGACTGAAGAATACGATTACATCATTGATCTGCATCATAACACTAAAACATTTCGGGTAAAAAAGGCATTGAAAGCAAAATCATTTTCTTTTTACAAACTCAATATTCAAAAATATTTTTACACGGCGTTTAAAATAAATATGCTCCCGAAAGTGCATATTGTTGACCGCAATTTAAAAACAGTAGAATCGTTTGGGGTTACCAATGATGGAGCAGGACTTGATTATTTTATTTCGGAACAAGAGCAAATTAAGAAAACAGATATTCCTGCATCACATTCCGCAGGGTATGTGGCCTGTGTTATTGGAGCTGCGCATGGCACCAAAAGATGGCCGGTGCATAAATGGAAAGAATTCTGTGCTGAACTTGATCACCCTATTATTTTATTAGGAGGAAAGGAAGATGCTTCAAATGGCGATGCGATTGCTGCTACAGATCCCATTAAAATATATAATGCCAGCGGTAAGTTTAGCTTGAACGAAAGTGCTGATCTGGTTCGTAAAGCAAAGCTTGTTATCACTAATGACACCGGCCTGATGCATATTGCAGCAGCGTATAAAAGACCTGTTATTTCATTATGGGGAAATACCGTTCCCTCATTTGGGATGTATCCCTACTATGGCAACCGTTTTACAGATGTACAATTATTTGACATTCTTCAAACGAATAAACTTTGGTGCAGACCATGCTCTAAAATAGGGTATGAAAAATGTCCGCTTGGTCATTTTAAATGCATGGAAAAGATTTCACCCCGGGAATTGCTGCAAAAAACGATGAAACGTTTATAAGTAGCATCAACCCGGGATGTGTAATCAATAATCAATTTCGGCAAGAAACGCTGCTGTTATTTACCCATAAAGAAAAGGGCAAGCAACGAAAAAACTAGAATAAAGCCAGCGATAACTAATCCTGCCTGTACATTTTCATCTCTTGTTAAGAGTTTAATTTTCTTCATAACCTGATTTTTTTGAATTAATAATAAATGGCTTTCAGGAAATGGTCGGTTATTCAATATGGACTTAGAAAATTAAATATCTCTTTTACTAATCAGCAAAAGCTAAAAATGCTAATTATAATCAAAACATCGCTGTGATCTTTTGCCACCAGGGTGCTTCCGCTTTTGGATAAAACAACGGATAAGCTGTTTGTGCTTTTACCTCATTTAAAATCATACGTTCAACTGTTTCTTTTTCCTCTTTTGATACAAAAGCTTTATTGTGTTTAGTGCAAGAAAGCCAAGTTTGTATCTGTTTTGTTTCAGCCGGCATAGATGCACCGCATATATACCGGCCGGTTTTGTTGTAAAGTGTTTTAGTTGTCATATAAGGTAGGGTTAAGATTTATAAAAGGTTAAAGGCTCTTTGCAGCATATGCTTAATAGCTTTTTTGGTAATCCCAGTTGGATTATAGTTCCACCAATGGTTTTTATGTACTCTGCCCGGTGTTAGTGAGTTAATATATTGTATCTCACTACTGCTTTTTCTAACAGGTTGTTTGGCTTGTTGTAAATTAACTACAGCAAAACCGGGAATGATTTGCGTTTGTATTGATAACAAATCTTTATTTTCTTCCAGTTTTTGATTTACACATAGCACCACTGCTTTCCGAACTTCCTGGTACAGATACAACGACACAGAAAAATCAACTGGTAATGTTTGCCTTTTCTCCCACAGCCCTATAAAAATATCTCTTACTATGGCCCGTGCATCAGCAGGAGAGTTTAATTTTTCATTACAATAATTATATAGCGGGTAACAATGACGATGATAAAGTTCCTCGAAAGCTTCAGTATCATTCAACAACAATTGATCAATAAGGATTTTATCCGGAGTAAAATTCCTGCTCATGGGAGTACGATTTAATAGTTAACAAACCGGATATTGGAATGTTTATCGCAGGAAATTGGGGTAAGAATTTAAGCAAAATAGATATTGAAACACATAGCTGCAAGCCTTTCCATCAAAAATTATCCACTAATTTTAATTTGAGTTTAGAAATAGTGGTTTTACTATATCGTAGTTTTTCGATTATGAACTATTGGGTGGCGTATCTTGCTATAAATCTCCTCCGATGCGGTTTTTATTAGTTGGGTTGTTTGTCTTTTTTAATGGAGCTGTATATGGCCAGACTGCCACTTCAGTGATTGATTCATTTCGTATATACAGCGATATAAAGGTTACGGTGGATCGTTCAGCCGATTTTTCCAGCTACTCTAAGACAATCATTACATTTTTTGCATTACCCAATGGAAATACAACTGCACAAACAATGGGTAAAAAAATGTTGCCGGGTGATGATTGGCATTTTGATATTCAACATATAGCTGCACAGACAAAATTTATCCGTCAACAGGTTAATGTAAATTTTATAGTTATCTATTTGGAAAATGATTATAAAAGCTGGCCTTCATGGAAGCAAAAGCATACTGATTTTCGAAAACTGATTCCACACATTGTAGATTCACTAGCTAAAGTTTATGGAAACAGGAAAAGTGAGATTTATCTAAATGGGCATAGCGGAGGCGGCAGTTTTATTTTTGGTTATTTAGCAGGAGTAGGACAAGTGCCGAAACAAGTAAAGCGTATTAGTTTTTTGGATAGCAATTATGGGTATGACAGTACATATTATCCAATTTTAAATAACTGGTTAAAAAATGTAAAAGGGGCGGCATTGAATTTATTTGCTTATAATGACAGCGTTGCTTTGTATAATGGCAAGCCTGTGGTTTCTGCTACTGGCGGTACCTGGTATCGGGGGCATTTATTATTAAAAAATTTGCAGGCTGACTATTCTTTTTCAAAAATGAATACAGATAGCCTTACTATTTATAAAAGCAGTGATAGTAAAGTGCAGTTTTATTTCAAGCAAAATTTGGACCGGGGCATTTACCACACTCAACAAGTGGAGTTGAATGGGTTTATTCATTCTGTATTATGCGGAACAAAAAGGGATTCCAAAGATTACATCTACTACGGCAAAAGAGCTTATGCCGATTTGATTGATTGAGCCCTAACTAAAATTTTCCTGGAACAAAACCGGGAATAATTTTTTTAGCTTTTCCTGTTGTCTTTTTTCAAGACTGTCATAAGTTCGCCTGTATTTTTGCAAGGATACTTCTGTAAGAGCTTTTTTTTGGCCTTGTTTTATTTCATTTACTATTACTTCTGTTACCATGTCTGGAACATTTTCATTCATCTTCTCTAATTTTATTCTGCTATGCATTTTTCCGGTTCCCAAATAGCTTTTGAATAACCTTTCTTGTATATAACGGGCTAATATATCTGAACTAACAGTATCCCGGTTTACACTAATGATCCCGATATCATCTATTTGTACTAATAGAATTTTTTCAGCAGGATTTTTTTCCACTGCGTAAGATGAAAGAAAAGCTGTTATAGCCAATAATGAAAGGAGCAGTCGCATATAGATAAGGTAGCTGGTTGCTGCTACCAAGATAGTAAGAAAATCATTGCATTTCGCTCAGCTCCAGCCATCGCAGCTCTTTTTCGTCCAACAGCTTAGTTAGTTCACCTATCCTGTTAGAAGCCTGTTGCAGCTCTTCAAATGGAGTATTGCTGCTGTTAAGTTTAGCTGTAATGGATTCTTTTTCTTTTGCCAAATCGGCAATTTCTTTTTCCAACAGATCAAACTCCCTTTTTTCTTTATAGGAAAATTGTCTTTTTTGGGCTGGTGCAGGTACAACTGACTTCAGTTCTGGTTTTTGCTCAGTTGGCAATGGCTTGAGTTCACCCCTCAATTGTTCTGTTCTGTATTGTGTGTAATTGCCGGGAAAATCCCTGATCACTCCGTCACCTTCAAAAATGAAAAGATGATCAACGAGCCGGTCCATGAAATATCTGTCATGCGATACAATTAGCAGGCAGCCTGGAAACTCGCTGAGAAAATTTTCTAACACACCCAATGTAGGCAGGTCCAGATCATTGGTCGGTTCATCCAAAATTAAAAAATTAGGATTGCGAAATAGAATAGACAATAAATGTAATCTTCTTCTTTCTCCTCCACTTAATTTGCTGATGTAAGTGTATTGCTTATCCGGGTCAAATAAAAATAACTGTAAAAACTGTGCTGCACTTAATGAGCCTCCGCTTGCTAATGGAAAATGCTCTGCTATATTTTTTACAAATTCAATTACCCGCATATCTTCTTTTACAACCAGACCTTGCTGCGAGTAGTTGCCAAATACTACGGTATCACCAATATTTACTTTACCACTATCCGGTTGTTCAATTCCTTGCAAGATATTTATGAAAGTAGATTTGCCTGCACCATTTTTACCTGCTACACCAATACGTTCACCTTTTTTAAATGTATAGTCAAATCCTTTCAGCAAGATTTTTTCGCCATAGCTTTTATATAGTTTTTTAAGTTCTGCGATCTTTCCACCAAGCCGGTTCATCTTCATATTTAATTGCACCTGCTCATCAACGATCTGCTGCTTTGCCTTCTTTTCTACTTCATAAAAATTATCCTGCCGGCTTTTACTTTTGGTAGTTCTTGCCTTGGGCTGCTTGCGCATCCACTCCAATTCTTTACGATAAGTATTTTTTGCTTTATCAATGCTTGCAAAATCACTTTCTATTCTTGCAGCTTTCTTTTCCAAATAATTTTGATAATCGCCCTTGTGCACATAAATATTGCTGCCTTCCATTTCCCATATTTCATTACAAGCCGCATCTAAAAAGTATCGGTCGTGGGTAACTAATAATAAGGTTACATTTTCTTTATCAAAATAATGCTCCAGCCATTCTACCATTTCTACATCCAGGTGGTTGGTAGGTTCATCCATAATCAGCAATACATGCTTATGCTCAAAGCCAATATCAATTAATGTTTTTGCAAGAGCAACTCTTTTTCGTTGTCCGCCACTTAAATTCTTAACTGGCTGTTGTAAGTGATGGATATTTAATTTGTCGAGAACTTGTTTCACTTTAGCATCAAAATCCCAGGCTCCCAAGTCATCCATTTTCATAATGGCATCACTTAATTTTTCCGGGTCGCCATTTTCATCTTCCAGCAGCTCATATTCTTTAATCGCATTAATAATAGGATGGTTGTGAAAGAAGATATTATCCAACACAGATTTTTCTTCTACAAAGGATGGCTCTTGCTCCAGCAGCACCACATCTACATCTTTATTGATCCACACTTTCCCTTCATCGGCGGTCTCTTTTCCCGCTAATATTCTAAGGAGCGTTGATTTACCGGTGCCATTGCGGGCAATCAGTGCAATTTTATCGCCTTCTTCTATATTGAATGAAATATTGCTAAACAGGGGTTGAATACCATAGCTTTTCGTAAGCCCTTCGACAGAAACATAATGCATAGCGGCAAAGATAAAGAACTATGATTTGGCAGCGATAATTGTAAGATATCAGGTAAGAAAATAAATAAGCAGGCAGATGCTGATGGTAATAGCCAGCACTATCCAGATTTCCTGCTGTTTTTTTGTATTATTCTTTTTCTGATCGATCATAAATTGTTTGACCAAATCAGTCGTTGTTGGATCAGTATTTATTTTCAGTAACCGGATTTCTATTGGATGCAACAAAGAAAAAGGTAAAGCCCTCAATGTATTGAGCAATTGACGAATAATTTCTTTGTTAACATCTGTTTCGCCGAATGAATTTATTTTTTCTATTGTCGAATCATTTAATAGGTCACATATATATTCTTGCAGCCCACTTTTATCCATTCTAAAAACATCCAGTCCTGCTACATACCGATCCAGTTCCAGAACCTGTTTCAAAATTTTGACCGGTGTAACAATGCCTTGCGTCTTTCGTTTGCCTATGCTCTGGTTATACCATCGCTGTTGCAGGTAATATTCTTTTTTAGAAGGATCAGTTAGTACTTCATAGGCTTCTTTTATTTCTACAAATTGTGTGGCCGCATAGGGATCGTTATGATTCTTATCCGGATGGAATTCTTGTGCCAGCTGGCGGTAGGCTTTTTTGATCTCCACCAGGGTAGCAGAAGGTTCTATTTGCAATATGCTGTAGTAATCTTTTAGGTGCATGAGTAGTTGCGAAGTTAGTGATTGGGTTTTCTGCCTTTGATCAATTTTTTCCAAAGTCGGAAAACACAGGGAGCGGTTGTTCCTTTAAATAGAACTAATTTTAGTTGAGAAATTTATTTGTTAAATAAAAATATTTTATTATGCCTGAAATAAATAAAAACAACCGCCGTGAGTTTTTAATCAAAACAGGAAGAGCTGGATTAGCGGCAGGAATTGCCGCCTCTATAATTCCGTCATGGGCTTGTGCCACAGGTAAACCTACTGTAGTTGGTGGAGGATTGTGGGGAGAAGAAATTCCTTATGAACAACAACCATTACCATACGCCTATGCAGGAATGGAACCTGCAATTGATGCACTGACGATGGAAATACATTACTCCAAACATGCAGCTACCTACGCAAAGAACCTCGCCGATGAAGTAAAATCAGTTGGAATAAATACAGGTAAAATTGTTTTACTTGATATCATCAAGCAAATTTCAAAGTATTCCACCAAAATGAGAAACAATGCTGGTGGACACTATAATCATGAATTTTTTTGGAAGAGCATGAAAGCTTCAACAAGTGGCAATACACCAGATGGAAATTTGCAAAGTTCTATTACGAAAGATTTTGGTTCTTTTGATGCTTTTAAAAATCAGTTTGCAGATGCCGCAAAAAACAGGTTTGGTAGCGGCTGGGCATGGTTGGTTTTAAGCAATGAAAAAAAACTAGTTATAACATCTACTGCCAATCAGGATAATCCATTAATGGATATAAGTGATATAAAAGGAACACCCTTACTGGGTTTGGATGTGTGGGAACATGCATACTATTTGAAATATCAAAATCGCAGACCTGATTATATTACTGCCTGGTGGAACATTGTAGATTGGTCAATCATTCAAAAACGATTTTCGAAAGCACTTTGATGTTTTATTGTAAATGCTTCCCAAAAAATTCTATGGTCCGCTGCCACGCAAGTTTGGCAGCGGCCTCATTATATCTTGTCGGTGCGGTATCATTATGAAAAGCATGTTGTGCTCCTTCATAAATATATAATTCGTAGTTCACTTTATTATTTTTCAATGCTTCTTCATAGGCAGCTATCCCTTTATTCACCCCTTCATCCATGGCGCCATAATGAAGCTGAATAGCCGCTTTTATTTTTGAAACATCTTCCACAGCGGGTTGTCGTCCATAAAATGGTACAGCTGCTTTCAATGAAGGAACATTTACGGCAAGATTGTTTGACATAGCACCACCCCAACAAAAACCAACGCAACCAAATTTTCCATTGCAATCTTTTCTGGAGGGTAAATAGTCAAACACTTTTATAAAATTCTGCAGGTTGTCTTCTGCTTTCAGTTGTTGAAATTTTGCTCTTGCCTCATCTGCATTTTCCGGCGTTCCGCCTAACGATGAAAGTGCATTGGGTGCAATAGCAAGATAGCCAGCTTTAGCCGCACGGCGGGCCACATCTTCTATGTGCCCATTCAATCCACGGTTCTCATGTATCACCACAACTGCAGCATAGGGTTTGTCTTCTTTCGGTCTTGCTACATATGCCTGCATATCACCATTAATGCCGGGATAGGTTATGCGTTCTGTAAATAGATCATCTTGTGGTGTAACAGCTGCATTGGCATAATTCACTTCCAGCATTGGTAATATGGTCATTGCTGCCGCAGTGCTACCAGCCAATATTGCAAGACGTTTAAGAAAATCCTGACGGGTAAGTGGTTTATGAGTGTACTCATCGTAGAGGTTAATGATGCGCTGATCCATATCGGTATTTTTAGTCCCTAAAGTTAAGTAATAACAACAGGAAAAGTTTCGTTAATAGCTAGTAAAGCCTATCAGAATAGATTTGATATCATCAACTTTATTTACTTTTATCATAATATGAAGGCAGCTTCTAAACTTAAATGCTTGTCATACTTTTATACTAAAACCTTCTACATGAGAAAGCCGCTTTTCTTTCTGCACTGTGCTATTGTTTCGTTGAGTATTATTTTTCTTACAGTAAGTTGTCAGTCTGACCTGGAGGATCCACGAGGAAATAATCCTGTTACTCCCGGACCAAATGATACAGAAATGGTAACAGGTGGCTTGTCAGGAATTGTAGTAGATGAAAACAATCAGCCGGTAACAGGAGCTACTGTAAGCAGCGGGTCTGCTTCTGCTACAACAGACAGATATGGATCATTCAAATTCAGAAATATCAGTTTGTCAAAAAATAATGGAACAGTAAAAGTGGTAAAAGCCGGATACTTCAATGGCTTTCGAAGTTTTGTATCAGTAGCCGGACGTATCAATAATGTTCGTATTAAATTATTACCAAAAGCAAACTCCGGTAGCTTTTCGGGTGGTATTGGTGGTACTGTAACGATAGCCGGTGGAGGCAAATTAGTAATGCCGGCTGCTGCACTGACCGATGCCAGTGGAGCAGCATACACAGGTACTGTTAATATTGCAATGACATGGATTGATCCAAGCTCACCTGACTTGCCTAATATTTTAATGGGAGATCTGCGGGGTATAACCACCAGTGGTGAAGAAAGGGGCTTAAGTACTTATGGTATGCTGGGAGTAGAAATGACTGGTGCAACCGGACAGTCACTTAAAATTGTAACAGGTAAAACAGCCGAGTTAACATTTCCTGTCCCCGCATCTCTGCAGTCATCTGCACCTGCCACGATTGACCTTTGGCATTTTGATGAAGCAACTGCCAGGTGGAAGCAAGAAGGAACAGCAACTAAAGTGGGGAATAATTATATAGCACAGGTAAGTCATTTCTCTTTTTGGAATTGCGATGCACCTTTCCCTTTGATCAATTTATGTATGTCCTTTGTCAGTTCACACAATAATCCGTTGAATAATGCTCAGGTAAGAATTAAAAGAGTAGTGAATGGAACTTATGCTTATGGAAGAACAGATTCAACTGGAAGTCTATGCGGTCTGGTTCCTAAAAATGAAGCATTGGTAATTGAAGTGCTTGACCAGTGTAACCAGGTTATTTACTCGCAGAATGCAGGGCCATTTACTGCTAATACAACTTTGCCGCCATTCGTAATTACTATTCCTCCTACGAATAATTTAGTTATTTCTGGTACTGTTACAAACTGTGCTGGCGGCAATGTAACTAATGGAGCTGTTTCAGTTTATGTGACGGGAGGGAATTATTATACAGTTCCGGTTACTAATGGTGCGTTTACATTTAACCTGCTTCGCTGTTCTGGCGGTACAGTAAGTTTTACAGTATTAGGGACAGATTATGCCACATTGCAACAAAGTGTACCTATTGGTGGAAGCGGAACAACAGGCACAGTAAATGTAGGAACTATTCAGGCTTGCGGTACTTCTTCTTCTCAATTTATAGAATGGCTTATCGATGGGGTGCCCTATAATTTTGCATCACCACCAGATGGTATGTTTGCAAGTGATACTACTATAACTGGGGTTTATTCTAATAGAACTTGGGTTTCCGCATACAGACAAAATTCGGGTGCAACTGCAAGTAGCTCATTTTCTTTTAATAATAATTCTGTAATTGCAAATGGCCTTCCTATGAATAGTGTTTCAGTTATGATAGATGGCAGCACTTTCTCACAGCAAATCATTACTCAAAATCCAACAATTAATATTACCACATTCGGTCCTCTTCTTACAGGATATATTGAAGGCAATTTTTCAATTCAAATGAATTTTTCCGGTGCAACAAAAAACGTTATCTGCAATTTCCGTGTACGACGAAATTAGTTTCTGTTAATAAAAATTCAAGAGGTTGTTCTGTTAAGAGCAGCCTCTTTTTTTTGTACAATGTTTTGCTAAAACACATCTTCAATGCATTTAGCACAGCTGCTATGGCATAATAATAGCGTCATACAATCGTAAAAGAAGAATACCTAGCCAACACTAAAGTAGAATCAATACAGTCTGGTGGAAGCAGAAAACTTATTCCGGTACTAGTTTTTAAAACAAACCAGGATGCATAAAATTCACTTTGGTACTTAAACAATTTTATATGAATTTATTTATTACTTAAAAATTATTGCCCATGAAACGAGTACTGAAAATTTCTGCACTGGCACTCATTGTAGTTCTCTGCAGCTCTCTCCCTAATCCGGCCTCCGCACAATATGATGACGACTATTATGATGATGACCGGGAAGTTTCTTATCAAACTTTTTATGACGAATTAAGTCCTCATGGCCGCTGGGTAGATTATCCGGGGCAAGGCTATGTGTGGGTTCCTGATGCAGGTCCTGATTTTCGTCCTTACAGCACCAATGGACATTGGGTGTGGACGGATAATTATGAATGGATGTGGGTATCTGATTATGATTGGGGATGGGCGCCTTTCCATTATGGCCGATGGGATAATGATCCAAGCTATGGTTGGTATTGGGTACCGGGTTATGAATGGTCTCCGGCATGGGTAGCCTGGAGAGATGGTGGTGATTATTACGGCTGGGCACCAATTCGTCCGGGCATTAATATCAGCCTCAATTTTAATATTGGAGGTTACTCACCTCCCAACGATTTCTGGTGCTTTACACCAAGGCGTTATATTACTTCAAGAAGTTTGCATAGTCACTTTATAGACAGACGTCAAAATGTGACGATCATTAATCAGACAACCATCATTAATAATTTTAATTATGGTGGCAACTATGGTTTTCGTTCGGGCCCACGTCGTATGGATGCAGAAAGATATACGGGTAGAATTAACCCTGTTCGCTTTCGCAATTCTTCAACGCCTGGTAGAACACAGTTTAGGAATAACGAAGTAAGTGTTTATCGTCCTTCTGTCCGTCAGAATACGAATAACAGAAGTATTGCACCACGTCAGTTTGAACGGTATGACAGGAATAATGCTTCTAATAGAAACGATAATGGTTTTAGAAGAAACGATAATGCATCCAATCGTGGAAACAATCTTCCTGACAGGCAGCAGGGCAATAACAACAATCGTTTTGAAAGAAGACCAGATGAAAATGTAAGACAGCCACGGGCTAATACTCCAAACGATAATAATCGCCAGTTTGATAGAAGAACAAACGGTCAAACAAATCGTAACAGGGATTTTAACACACCCCGAAGTACTGAACAACCTAACCGTACACAGCCGGGTAATAACCGTAGTTTTGACAGAAGAGAAGGTGCAACAGACAGGCCAGTTCGTAACAACGATGTAAGAACAACGCAGCCAACGGAAAGATCAAATGGAAATACTAATCGCCAGTTTGAACGCAGGCCTGCAGATAATAATCAAAATAGAACAATGGACCGGCCACAACCTAACAGGGAAGTAAGACAGCAACCTGCAAGAGAAGCGAGACCGCAACCAAGCAGGGAGGTTAGACCGCAACAACAAACTCCGCAAAGGAGAGAGGATGCACAACCCCGAAGTACAGAACGTCGTATTGAAGGTGGTGGTCAGCAAAGAAATAGTGGGAGTAGTGGAAATAGCAGAGGAAGCAATAGAAGATTTTAATAAATAATGCGACTTAAAATAAAAAAGACCCCGAATTCGGGGTCTTTTGTTTTATAAAATTTCTTTATAAAATGAGGCTTAGCCTACTTTTTTTACGTTTACCGCATTCATGCCTTTCTTGCCTTCTTGCAAGTCAAACTCAACTTTGTCGCCTTCTGCTACCTGGTCGATAAGACCACTTGCATGTACAAAAGTTTCTTTGCTTGAATCGTCATGTTTAATAAAACCGAATCCTTTTTCACCATTGAAAAACTTAACGGTACCTTGATTTTTGTCGCTCATTGTTATTTGTGTTAATGATTAAGTGTATAAAGATAGGCTATAAATGCGGTATTGGAGGAATAGTTGACTAAAACACTGCTAAAACAAAAGCCCCGGCTCCTTTAAATAGAGTCGGGGCTGTGGTCTTATGTGTTAATCATTAACCTTTTATGCTTCGGCTTCCATATAACTTTCAATGGGTTCGCAGGTGCAAATAAGATTTCTGTCACCATGTGTATTGTTCACTCTTGCCACGGATGGCCAGAATTTATTCAGCGTAACATAGTATAACGGGAAAGCCGCTTCTTGTCTTGAATAAGGATGTTTCCAAACATCCGCCGTAACTACAAACTGTGTGTGTGGTGCATTTTTTAAGGCGTTATCTTTTTTATCTGCCTTACCTTCTTCAATGGCTTTTATTTCTTCCCGAATAGAAAGTAATGCATCGCAAAAACGGTCTAATTCTGCTTTGTCTTCGCTTTCTGTTGGCTCGATCATAATCGTTCCCGGAACAGGGAAACTCATCGTTGGCGCATGAAAACCATAATCAATTAATCGCTTGGCAACATCTTCTGCTTCTACTTCTGCTGATTTTTTGAAAGGACGCAGATCAACAATAAATTCATGAGCACATTGTCCATTGTGATTGGTGTACAAAATATCAAAGGCACCATCTAATCTTGCCCGCATGTAGTTGGCATTTAAGATGGCATACTCTGTTGCAGCTTTCACACCTTCGTAACCCAACATTCTTATATAACCGTAAGAAATAAGTAGAATAGAGGCGGAACCATAAGGAGCGGCACTAACAGCATTATTGCTTCCAATTTCAACATGTCCTGGTAAATGTTTAGCCAAGTGTGCTTTCACACAAATTGGTCCCATACCGGGTCCACCACCACCGTGTGGTATGGCAAATGTTTTATGCAAATTCAGGTGACAAACATCGGCCCCAATTAATCCGGGTGCTGTCAAACCAACCTGTGCATTCATATTCGCACCATCCATATAAACTTGTCCGCCGTGTTGATGAATGATGTCCGTAATTTCTTTTACCGTTTCTTCATACACACCATAGGTACTTGGGTAAGTGATCATGATACCGGAAAGATCATTGCTGTATTGAGCCGCTTTCGCTTTCAGATCTTCTACGTCAATATAGCCGTTCTCTACTGCTTTTACAACTACCACTTTCATTCCGCACATTACTGCACTGGCAGGATTTGTGCCGTGGGCAGAAATCGGGATCAGCATCACATTTCTGTTATGATGTCCATTTGCTTCATGATATGCTTTGATAGTTAAGAGGCCGGCATATTCTCCCTGTGCACCACTGTTGGGTTGAAGACTACAAGCATCAAATGCAGTTATCTCGCAAAGATATTTTCCTAACTCATCAATAATATATTTATAACCTTCTGCCTGGTTGGTTGGTGCAAAGGGATGAATTTTTGCCCAATGTGCCCAGCTCAAGGGCATCATTTCAGTGGCAGCATTTAATTTCATGGTACAACTTCCGAGTGATATCATAGAAGTGTTCAACGAAAGATCTTTATTCTCCAATTGCTTTATGTAACGCATCATCTGGCTTTCACTCTTATGTGTGTTGAAAACCGGGTGTGTTAAATAAGATGATGTTCTTGTTAATGCAGAAGGAATATGATGAAGCTCAGTATCATGGTGAATGTCAAAAGCAACCGGGTCCTTTTCATTCTCAAAACAATTGATCAGATCATACAGATCGCCAACATCCGTTGTTTCATCTAATGAAATACCAATAAGGTTATTGTTGATATAACGAAGATTGATAGATTGTCTTTCTGCTTTTTCTTTGATAGCAGCAATATCTTTTACTTTAACAGTAATGGTATCGAAGAAATTATCAGACACTAATTCAAACCCTCTTGTTGAAATAGCAGCTGCAGCAGTTTGTGTAAGCAATGCTACTCGTTTTGCAATATTCTTTAAACCATCAGGGCCATGAAAAACGGCGTACATAGCTGCCATATTAGCCAATAAGGCCTGTGCAGTACAAATATTTGAAGTTGCTTTTTCTCTTTTAATATGTTGCTCTCTAGTTTGCAACGCCATTCGCAATGCCCTATTCCCTTGTGCATCTATGCTAATGCCGATGATACGGCCGGGAATATTTCTTTTAAAATCATCTTTGCAGGACATGAATGCTGCATGAGGCCCGCCATATCCCAATGGTACGCCAAAACGTTGTGCAGAACCGATAGCCACATCAGCACCCAATTCTCCAGGTGAAGTTAATAGTGTTAATGCTAACAGATCTGTTGCCATAGCAACATATGCTCCGGATGTATGTACAGTTGTAATGAAATTGCTGTAATCTTCTATCGAACCTTTATCATTTGGGTATTGAACAATTGCACCGAAATAGGAGGCATCGATCGTTGCAGTTTTATAATCGCCTTCTACAATTTCAATTCCAATCGGAATAGCTCTTGTAACAATTACATCTTTTGTTTGCGGAAAAATTTCCTTGTCCACAAAAAACTTAGGACGTTCTATATGATCTTGTTTGTTCAATGTATTAAAGAACATCGTCATCGCTTCTGCAGCAGCAGTAGCCTCATCCAGCAACGAAGCATTAGCAATTGGTAAACCGGTCAGGTCACTCACCATTGTTTGAAAGTTCAACAAACTTTCCAAACGGCCTTGCGAAATTTCTGCCTGGTAGGGGGTGTATTGGGTATACCATCCTGGATTTTCAAAAACATTTCTCAATATCACCGAAGGAGTAATGCTATCATAATATCCCTGGCCGATATAGTTGGTAAAAACTTTATTCTTCAGCGAAATATCTTTGATATGTTTCAGGTATTCATGTTCACTCATTGCTGGTGGAATATTCAGCGACTCCTTCATCCGGATAGCTGGCGGAACCGTATTGCTGATCAGTTGCTCTAAACTTTCAGTACCGATTTTCTTCAGCATTTTCTTTGCATCAGCTACATTGGGACCGATGTGGCGGGGAATAAACTCGTTAGATTGTTGCTCAAACAGGCTCATAAAATGGATTTCCTTTTTTGGGGATGTAAAAAGATGGGCAAAGTTACGGCTGAAGCACCATAAAAACAGGCGATTGTTGAAGGTGGGGATAAGCGGTTTATTACCGTTCTTTGCAACATGCAGGATAAGCTATTACAGAACTGGGAAAAGAAATCGGGTGAACGCCAAAAGGAATATAAAAAGTATCTCCACCGGGCTAATAAGAATGTGGTGCTGAAACAATTGCCCGAACTAAACGAACAAGCTTTTGAAAAGATCGACTGTCTGAAATGTGCCAACTGCTGCAAAACCTACTCTCCACGTTTTACCCCGCCGGATATAAAACGTATTAGCAAATACTTAGGTATGAAGGAAGGAGATTTTAAAGAAACTTACCTGCGAACAGATGATGATGGCGATAATGTATTAAAAGAAATGCCCTGTGCTTTTTTAGGTGCCGATAACTACTGCACAATTTATGATATGCGTCCGTCTGACTGTGCAAGATTTCCTTACATGGATGATGACTTTATGCTAAAACGACAACCCATGGCATTGAAGAACACATCATTTTGCCCGATAACTTACTATGTGATTGAAAAGTTGATAGAGGCGGAGAAAGGGAAATGAATTATTCGCCTCCTCCGTCACCACCACCGTCACTGCCGCTATCGCCGATATCATTGTTACCTGATTCATTCTTATCATTAGTATCAGCGGTTACTGCCGTATCGCTGCTGTTGTTATTAGCACTATTCTCTTCGTTTTTCTTTTTACTGGTAGATGAGATAATTAATCCATAGATAATTATGGCTGCTATTATGATTATAACAATTTTCATACAATTATTTTATTGTCAACTCATCCCACGCCGCACCCAACGGCCTCTGTATACCATCACTTTTAAACTCTTCACCACCGGGTATAATCGTAGCTTTTAAAACCTCTTCTTTTGTTTTGCCGGCTTTTATTTCTCCTTCTACAAATTTCAGCACATTGCCAAGATAGTCTCTGAATGTTTTTACATCATCATTAGTGCCGGTTACTTTATAACCCGTGGCGGCATGACCAAATACATACATCGTTTCTTTATCAAATTTGGTGAGGGCCTTATTTAATACTTCGATCCAGCTTTTAATACTGGCACCTGCTGTACGGTCAACATAAGGATGGCGGCGGTTAAAAACCAAATCGCCACAGTGTACAATATTGGCATGTTCAAAATGTACAAAGCTGTCGCCATTGGTATGGCCGGCTCCATAATAATGCAGGCTTACAATATCCGGCCTATATCTTTTTTGCCAGGTATCGGTGTAGGTCAGGTCGGGGTAGAGTTGTTTGTCTTCCGATTTATTGGCTAAGGCTGATTTTTGTTGGTTGAGCAATGAGTTTTCATGTGCCATTACATGGTCCACCATTCCTTTAAAAGAAATATTGCCACCGCTATGGTCGCCATGATGGTGGGTATTGATCAGTAACTCAAATTCTTTTTCACCTCTTTTTTTTAATTCATCCAGCAGATGTTTACTCTGGTCGGGAAATTGCGAGTCTACAAACACCACTCCTTTTTTTGATAACAGGAATGCAATAGTGCCTCCTCTTTCTTCAAATATGCCCACCTTATTGCGCAGCATGGTTATTTTCCATGGTTCTTGAAAAAAGGCCGATAATAAATTTTGTTGTGCTAAGGTTAATGCACCAAAAGTGAGTGCTGAGTTTTGCAGAAAGGAGCGACGGTTCATTATAAAGTATTTTAGTGAAGTTACGAAACAGCTAACAGGTATGATAAGTTCGGGAAACTGCCCCTAATACTCAAATTTGCGCAAAGTTGGTGCCTTAAACCAGGTGATAATAACAACGATCAACGTCATACAGCCGCCAAATACAACAGAAGGTGTAACTCCCATCATTCTTGCTGCAAGACCACTTTCAAATTGACCGAGTTCGTTACTGGAGTTAATGAACATAGAACCCACACTACTAACCCTGCCCCGCATATGGTCGGGTGTTTTTAATTGCATAACTGTTCCTCTTACTACTACACTTACACCATCGAGCATGCCTGCAATTAATAAGGCTGCAAAGGAAAGTAAATACCAACGGGACAATGCAAATAAAATAATACAAATGCCAAAGCCTGCTACCGCCAAAAATAATTTTTTCCCCTGTGCTTTCTTCATTGGAAAAACAGTTAGGAGGATAACAATGAAAATAGCACCGATATCAATAGCAGCATTTAACCAACCAAATCCCATGGGGCCAGCTTTTAAAATATCTTTTGCATACACAGGTACCATTGCTACTGCGCCGCCAAACAATACAGCAAACATATCAAGTGTAAAAGCACCGAGAATTTCTTTGGTTTTAAAAACAAAACGCAAACCTTCTTTCATGCTTTCCCATGTCTTCTTTTCGCCGGAGACGGCCATTGGTGGTTTGGGTTTTAATTGGGTAAGTATTGCAAAAGCAATAACCAATAAACAACTAACAGTGATGAGAGTGTTGGTGATACCAATTTTTGCAAGCAGTATTCCGCCGATAGCATGACCGGTTACGGATGCAGTGAGCCAACTGCCCTGGTTCCAGGTAGTAGCATTTTGTAAGTATTGCCGGGGGACTGTATTAGCCAATATAGCAGAAAAAGTAGGCCCGGTAAATGAACGGATGATGCCTGTACAAAATATTAGTGTATAAATACCAATGGTGATATATTGATTACTGAATTGGGTAGTGATATAAGAAGTGGAAATAAATAATAACACTAATGCTGTGCATAGATAAAAGAATACGCCACGCAGTAACAATTTTCTTTTTTCGCTGGAGTCAATAACATGGCCGGAGTACAAAGCCATGGAAATGGCGGGAATAACTTCTGATAAACCAACCAATCCAATAGCAAAGGGATCGCCGGTTAATTCGTACACCCACCATGCCACGAGTGTACTCATCATCCTCAATGCCATGATGAAAGTGAATCGTCCGATCATCAGGTTTTTAAATTCGGGAATACGAACGGCTGCGAAAGGGTCGTTGGTAATTTGTTCGATGGTAGAGTTGTCGGCCATTGATGGTGGCAAAGGTAGGGAATGGTGAATAGTGAAAGGTGAATGGTCAATAGTGAAAGGTCAATGAGGGTACATTAGTGTCGGATTGCTATTTTTTAATGAATGCTCAATGTTCAATGATGGTTCACTATAGGGCAGCGTCACTGTTTTATACTTGAGCATTGATGATTGAATATTGAGCATTTTCTTAGAAAATGCTGATATAAAAAATTGTAAACTTACGGCAATGTAATAAAGTGTTGCCCGTCTTCGTATTCTTTATCCAGGGCATCATAAATAACCTGCAGGTGTTTTTCATTGCCCAAAAAATCGGCGTTACTGGCATCAACAAATAATGTTTTTATATGATGTTGTTTAATGTAGTGGGTGTAAGTTTCTTGTATATTAAACAAATAATCGTCCGGAATATTTTGTTCGTAGGAACGATTTCGTTTTTTGATATTGGCTTGTAACTTAGTTACGGGGGCATGCAGGTATATTAAAATATCGGGCTGTGAAATTTGTTGATTAATGATCTCGAATAAACGTTGATACAGCCGGAACTCATCATCGGGCAACGTAACTTTTGCAAACAAGAGACATTTGGTAAAAAGATAGTCAGTTACAGTAACGGTTTGAAACATGTCTTTTTGGTGCAGCATATCCTTTTGCTGCTTGAACCGCTCAGCCATAAAAAACAATTCCAGCGGAAAAGCATATTGTGTAGGATTCTCGTAGAACTTTGGAAGAAAGGGGTTGTCGGCAAATTCTTCTAATACCAGTTTTGCATTGTAGTGTTTAGCTAAAAGATGAGCCAGCGTTGTTTTACCGGCACCGATATTTCCTTCTATGGTGATGAAATTGTACTTCATTAATAGTCAATAGTCAATTATGGCTTTGAGGTTGCAAAATAAATGAAATGCTACTTGCAGTCAGGCCTGAAGAATATGTTGTGGATAAATCCGTTTAATTATTTTTTAAATCATATTAATCCGTCATTTTTTTTACTTCCAGTTCATCTTTACATTCTTTTAATAGTTGCTTTGTTGTTTTTTTTAGTACCGGATGAACTATAGTAGGTGCTATTTCAGCTAATGGCAGAAGAGCGAACCGCCTGTTCTGCATTTCGGGATGGGGGAGTTTTAATAACGGGTAATTATGTACTTCATTATTGAACAATAAAATATCTATATCAATTATACGGGGTCCATATTTTTCTTTTCTTACCCGGCCCATCAATTTTTCCAGTTTAAGTAACCTTCGCATTAATTGCCGGGCGGTGAGGGTGGTTTC